>PUNW01000406.1 GCA_003552665.1 Spirochaetaceae bacterium
CACATCATGATCATGGACAAAGGGAGAAAGCTGCTCGAGGGCGAGCCGCGCCGGCTGCTGGCGGAGCACCTGGAACGCTACGTGCTTGAGCTGCGCGATCCGGCGCTGCAGCAGGTCGTTGAGCGGGACGGCAAGCTCAACGGCTGTCGCAAGGACCTTGCCGGCGACCGCGTGCTTTACTTCGCCGACCAGATGCCGGCACTCGAGCGCCTGATCGACGGCATTGAGCAGCGAAGCTATATTGTGCGTGAAAGCAATCTCGAGGACCTCTTCCTCCAGGCCACCGGGAGGCGTCTCAATGAGCTCCAGTAGCCTCCGGTATCCTCCCCTCTGGAATCGTATCGGCTCGGTCTGGTTCCGACACGTGCGGGTGTATAGTCAGAATCTGGTGAGCAACGCGCTGCCGCCGTTTCTCGAGCCGCTGATCTTCCTGGTGGGCATCGGCCTTGGCCTGGGACAGTTCATCGGCAGGATGGACGGGGTCCCCTATATCGAGTTTCTTGCCTCGGGTCTGCTGGTGACCACCGCGATGTTCACCGCAGCGTTCGAGTGCTCGTTCGGCACCTATATTCGGCTTGAGTTCGACAAGGTGTACGACGGCATGCTCGCCGCCCCAATTACCGTCGCCAACCTGCTGATCGGTGAGATCCTGTGGGCGGCTACAAAGGGGTTGGTGTTCTCCTTCACGGTTCTGATCATCTCCGCCGCGTTCGGCATCCTTAGTCCGGCCACCGCGGCGCTGACTCCACTGGTCGGGTTTCTGACCGGGGCGATGTTCGGCGCGTTCGGGCTGGTTGCTACCTCGATTGTGAAGAACATCAGCCAGTTCAACTTCCTGTTTTCAGGGTTTCTCTCACCGATGTTCTTTTTCTCCGGCGTGGTGTTCCCGATTTCACGCCTTCCTTCGGTAGTTCGGCCGCTTGCCGAGCTCCTGCCGTTGACGCACCCGGTGCGCCTGGCGCGGGCAATTGCGCTCGACCGGTTTGACCCGATCGTGCTGTGGGACCTGGCCTACATCGTCGCGGCCATCATCGGTCTGACGGCGCTGGCAATCGTGCGGTTGCGGCGGCGATTGGTAGATTGATCGACGACACGGGGCCGCTCATGCGCCGATCCTGACGCTGGTGGTCTCCTTGTTGGTGAGGCGCACACCCTGGCTGTGCTGGCCTTTCACCGCAAAACGGTGGAGATCGAAGGATTCCTCCAGCTTGCGCAGCTGCGGCTTCTTCTTGTAACGCACCGTGATGGTTCCGCGCTCGCGAGTGCTGAACGCCAGAATCCGCGCTTGTTCCGGCACCAGCTGGTAGCCTTTGTCGAGAATGAACTTCTCGATTCGGCAGCGCTTGATATTGACCTCTCCGGTGGGCAGTCGATAGACAACAGTAAATGTGACCTTGGTGAGATCCTCTTTGTCGGCAAGGCCGCAGTACAGCATACCCTTGTCGACGAAGAGCTTCTCCGGCACGTTCATTACCGAGTACATACCACTTGCCCGGACCACCAATACCCGGTCGTACGGCGATACCTGCATCCAGCTCCTGCCGCCGGTCAACCCGTGGCCAAGGTAGCCTGAGTCCTTGTCGTAACGCAGCGTGAGATTTCGGCCCACCACCTCGCGCGCCGCAACCTTCTGAAATGAAGTGAGCTCGGTCCGTCGCCCGGCCTCGGGCACGTACTTCTGCTGCAACGTGTCGAGAAAGCTGATCGCATACCGCTTCAATGCGCGCAGGTGACCCTTGATCTCGGTCAGGCGGGCTTTGATCTCCTGGATCTCTTTCTTGGCGCGATTGATATCGTACAGCGATATACGCCGGATCGGGATGCGAAGCAGCCGCTCGATATCCTCATCGGTTACCTTGCGCCGCAGGCGCGATACGAACGGCGCCAACCCGTCACGGACAGCGGTAAACACCGCTTCCTGAGTCGTCTGTTCCTCGATCGCCTTGTAAATCCGCTCTTCGATAAAGATGCGTTCGAGCGTGCGCGCGTGCAGCGTATCGTTGAGCTTACTCTGTTCGAGCTCGAGCTCGGCCTTGAGGATCTCGAGCAGCCGCCTGGAGTGGTATCTGATGACCTCGCTTACCGAGATCGCCACCGGGCGTTCGTCGCGGATGACCAGCAGATTGACCGAGATCTGCGTCTCGCATTCAGTAAAGGCGAACAGGGAGTCGACTACTTCGTCCGAGTATACCCCGCGTGCGAGCTTGATCTCGATCTCTACCTCTTCGCCGGTGTAGTCGTAAATGCCGGCAATTTTGACTTTGTTCTTACGGGCAGCCTGTTCGATGGAAGCAATCAGGCTCTCGGTGGTTGAGCCGAACGCGAGCTCACGCACCACAATCCGCTTCGGATCGCTCGTGTCCAGCCGGGCGCGGCTGCGAATCCGCCCATGGCCGTCCTCGTACTCGCTGACGTCCGCAAGTCCGCCGCTGGGGAAATCGGGGAAGAGCTCGAAGCGCTTGCCCTCGAGGCAGCGCCGCATCGCATCGATGACCTCCGAGAGATTATGAGGAAGAATGCGGGTCGACATGCCGACCGCAATCCCTTCGGCTCCGAGAAGCAGCACGTACGGAAGCTTCGCCGGAAAGACCTTGGGCTCTTTGCGGCGGCCATCGTACGACGGCTCGTAGCTCGTGAGCTCGGGATTCAACAGCGTCTCACTCGCGAGCGGTCGCAGACGGCACTCAATATAGCGCGCCGCCGAGGGTTCGTCCCCGGTTAGCAGGTTTCCGAAGTTTCCCTGCTTCTCGATCAGGAGCTCTTTGTTGGCAAGCACAACAAGGGCCGAGTATATCGATGCATCCCCGTGAGGATGATACTGCATGCAGTGGCCGACCACGTTCGCGACCTTGTGGAACTTCCCGTCGTCCATCTCGAACAGCGAGTGGATGATGCGGCGTTGAACCGGCTTGAAGCCGTCATCGAGGTGCGGTATGGCGCGGTCTTTGATGACGTACGAGGCGTACTCCAGAAAGTTGCGATTGACCAGGGTGTGCACGTACGCCATCAGACAAGATTCTCCATGATGTAGCCCCGCCGCTGCGGTGTGTTCTTACCCATAAAGAACTCGAGCGTCTCGTGCACGCCTTTGATAGAGCGAATCGTGACCGGCATCAGGCGCATGTCCGGCCCGATGAAGCGCCCGAACTCGCTCGGAGAAATCTCTCCGAGACCCTTGAAGCGCGTTACTTCCGGCGATGACAGCTCGTTAACGGCGGCATCCTTCTCGGTCACCGAATAACAGTAGCGCGTCTCTTTCTTGTTGCGAACGCGAAACAGCGGCGTCTCGAGAATGAACACGTGATTGGCGAGTACCAGATCCTCATAGAAGTTCAAAAAGAACGTCAGCAGCAGATTGCGGATGTGAAAGCCGTCGTGGTCGGCATCGGTAGCGATCACGATGCGGGCATAGCGCAGATTGGCGATGTCACTCTCGATACCGAGGGCGACGGTCATATTGTAGAGCTCTTCGTTCTTGTAAATCTCGACTCGCCGCTTGGCATACATGTTCTGCGGTTTGCCGCGCAGCGAAAAGATCGCCTGTGTATACACATCGCGGCTGGAGACCATCGAGCCTGACGCAGACTGCCCCTCGGTGATGAAAATCGTCGACTCTTCGCCTTTTTCTCCGTCGCCGAGATGATACTTACAGTCCTTTAGATTCGGGACCTTCAGCGCAACCTTCTTGGCGGCATCGCGAGCCTGGTTGCGGACTGCTGCAAGCTCCTTGCGCAGCCGCTCGTTACGCTGAATCTTGTCGGCGATCTTGTCGGCCGCCTTCGGGTTCTTGTGCAGGAAATCGACCAGCCCGCTCTTCACGGTGTTGACTACCCAGCTGCGGATCTCGGTGTTGCCGAGCTTGTTTTTGGTCTGGCTCTCAAACACCGGATTCAGCAGCTTCACCGCAATCGCGCCCACAACGCCATCGCGCACGTCGCTGCCGCTGAAAGACTTGCGATAGAACTCGTTGACACCCTTCAGAATACCTTCCCGGAATGCGCTCTGATGGGTGCCGCCGTCGCTGGTATACTGTCCGTTCACGAACGAGAAGTAGCTCTCGCCGTAGTTGTCGGTGTGCGTTATCGCGAACTCCAGATGGCCGTCACGGCGATAGGAAATCTGGTAGAGCGCTTCATCGCCGACCTCCGCGTCAAGCAGGTCCCGCAGCCCCTCGGCCGAGTGAAACGTGTTGCCCGCGAACTCCAGCGTCAGCCCGCTGTTCAAATACGCGTAGTTCCAGAGCCGTTGCTCGACAAACTCCAGGTTGATTTCGTACTCACCGAATATCTCGGTATCCGGGCGGAACTCGATATACGTCCCGTTCTTCTCTTTGGCGGTCTTCCCCCTGCGTTCAGATTTCATCTCGCCGCGCGAGAAGATCGCTTCCTTGTAGCTGCCGTCGCGAAACGAAACCACCCGGAAATGATCTGAGAGAGCGTTGACCGCTTTCGTGCCCACGCCGTTGAGCCCTACGCTGAACTGGAAAACCTCGTCGTTGTACTTGGCACCGGTGTTGATCGTCGAAACGCATTCCACGACCTTTCCTAAGGGAATCCCACGCCCGAAATCGCGCACGGCAAACACCCCGTCTTTGTAGCGCACGAGGATACGCTTGCCGTGACCCATGATGAACTCGTCGACGCTGTTGTCGATGACTTCCTTCAGCAGAATGTAAACGCCGTCGTCAATATCGGAACCGTCGCCGAGCCGCCCGATATACATGCCGGTGCGCAGCCGGATGTGTTCGAGACTGCTCAGCGTCTTGACCGCTGCCTCATCATAGGTGGCTTGCCG
>PUNW01000393.1 GCA_003552665.1 Spirochaetaceae bacterium
AAGAACGAGTCCGAAGCGCAGACGGTATTCAAGTTACAAGACTTTGAGGGGCCCCTTGATCTCTTGTTGTTCCTTATTAGACGTAGCGAGATAAACATCTATGACATCCCGATCCATGAGATCACCGAGCAATACCTTGCGTACCTGAAGTTCGCTGAGCGTGTCGACCTCGAGAACCTCACCGAGTTCTACGTGATGGCCGCGACGTTGTTGCACATCAAGTCGCGTATGCTTCTGCCGAACGATGCCGAGCTCGGCGATGAGCTTGAGGACCCACGCGCCGAGCTTGTCGAGCGCTTGATCGAGTACCAGAAGTACAAGAAGCTGACCGATATCATGATCGAGCGCGAGAAGCACAGCGAATGGGTGTTGGACCGCAAGAAGAAGGAGATAGCGTTGCCGTTCCCGGAGGAAGACGACGTCTGGGAGCAGATGGATGTGTGGGATCTCTTCAAGGCGTTTTCCGCCATTCTCGAAACCGTCTCAGATGACCGCATCATCGACCTCTACGAAGAGGTTTCGATCAACGAGAAGATTACGCTGATCTACGAACTGCTTGAGCGTACCGAGCAGTTTCCATTTACCGAGCTTATCGTACGATCGAACTCGCGCATGGAGATCGTATGCGCGCTGCTTGCGATTCTTGAAACGGTAAAGGCCAAACGCGTGCGGATTTTCCAGAATCGCCTGTTCGGCGACATCATCGTACGCAAAGGTCCCGGGGAACAGGAAGTGGCTCATGGACCTGAATAAGGAGACCGCGATCGTGGAGGCAATCCTGCTGCTTGAGAGCGAACCGGTCGGCCTTGAGCAGCTTTCCAGAATTAGCAAGCTCGGTCGCACCGTGGTCGAACGTTGCCTGGAGCAGTTGAACGAGCGCTACAGCTCGCCGGCTCACGGCATTGAGGTCGTACAGCTTGCCGACGGCTACGTGCTGCAGCCGAAACTGGAGCTGTGGGAGAACCTGCGCGAGCGCTACGGCAAACGCAACGAAAACAAGCTGTCGCGAGCCGCAATTGAAACCCTCTCGATAATCGCATATTCACAACCGATCACCCGGGCGGAGATCGAGGGGCTGCGGGGAGTTTCCCCCGACGGAATGATACGGCTGCTGCAACAGCGCAACCTCATCCAGGAGGTTGGACGCAAGGACGCGCCGGGCCGACCGGTGCAGTACGGCACCACGAACGAGTTTCTCAAACTGTTTCGACTCTCGAGCATCAGAGATCTGCCGAGACTGAATGAGGAGGATCAGGAACGCTTTGAGTCGGATCAAGCATAACACCGAAGAGTGGCCGATGCGCTTGCAACGCTTTATGGCGAAGGCGGGCGTTGCCTCGCGCAGACGTTGCGAACAGATCATCGAGGAAGGTCGGGTAAAAGTCAACGGCAGTCAGGTCACCCGCCAGGGCGTTACCGTCGGCCCCGAAGACGTGGTGACGCTCGACGGCAAACGGCTGCAGATCACCGCCGAGCTAGTCTATCTCGCGATGAACAAGCCGCCGCAGTACTTGTGCAGCAACCACGACCCGCAGGGACGCCCGCTGGTAATCGATCTGTTGCGCGACACCGTCAGCGAGCGCGTGTTCACCGTGGGGCGCCTCGATTATCTCTCAACCGGCTTGATCCTGCTTACGAATGACGGTGAGTTCGCCCGCAAAGTATCGCACCCCTCCAGCCGAATCGAGAAGGAGTATCTGGTAGAGACTCGGAAACCGATTCCCGAAGCCCTGTTGGAACGCTACCAGAAGGGTTTGCAGATCGAAGACGAAACCTACAAGCTCAAGTCCTACCGCATCAAGAACGCCAGACGGGCGCACCTTGTCCTCGAAGAGGGCAAGAACCGCGAGATACGACGCGTATTCTCACACTTCAAGATCGCGTTGCGCCGGGTTCATCGCGTACGGATCGGCAATCTCTGGCTCAGCAACCTGCCGCCCGGAATGTTTCGACCGCTCAATCGACGCGAAATCAACAAGCTGCTCGCGTTGGCAGAGCAACAGGAGCGTGCATGATTATTGCGATCGACGGTCCGGCCGGAAGCGGCAAGAGCGCAATTGCACGCATGGTAGGCGAGAGCACCGGCTTCACCTATATCAATTCGGGGTTGTTCTATCGCGCCCTGACCCGCAAAGTGCTCGATGCAGGCTGCGAACCTGCCAACGCGGAGTATCGTGACCAGGTATTGCGGATCGCTCGGGAGAGCACGGTTCGCTGGCAGGACGGGATGGTTTATCTCGACCATGAACCGGTGCCGGACCATGAGCTCCGCACCGACGAGATCGATGCGCATGTCGCGCAGCTGTCATCCCTGCCGGAGGTGCGCGCGGTGGTTAATCAGGCGCTCCGTGAGTCTGCACGTAACCAGGACAGCGTGGTCGAAGGACGCGATATCACTACGGTGGTCTTCCCCGATGCCGACGTAAAGATCTATTTGGATGCCAGCATCGAAGCTCGGGCGCAGCGCCGGTACGCCGAGAGCACCAGCGAGCTGACCCTCGAGCAGCTCAGAGCCGCTATCGCTGAGCGTGACCGCCGAGACCGCAACAAGCAGGAGGGCAGCCTACGCCTCAGCGATGACGCGGTCTATTTGGATACGTCGGACTTGACCATCGAAACAGTTTATGACAGAGTGATGAACACAATTCGAATGAAACGATAATCAGGAGAACTAGTAGGTATCATGGTAGAGAAGGAAGCGCAGAACACAGAGCCGCTCGGCGAGACTGTCCCGGAGGAGACTCGTGAGGAGTTTCTGAAGACCATCGACGAGATGGAGGTCGGGCAGCCCGAAGTTGGCGAGCTGATCAGCGGGACGGTCGTTTTAGTCGGCTCAGAAAACGTGTTCGTCAACATCGGCTACAAATCCGACGGCAAAGTCCCGTTAGATGAGTTTGAGGAAGCTCCGAAAGTCGGAGACGAAGTCGATGTGGTGCTTCAGAGTCGCGACGCACGCTCAGGCGGCGTGCCGGTATCAAAGCGGAAAGCTGATGAGCGCGTATTCTGGCGTCAACTCAAGCAGGCGTTCCAGGACCATCTCCCGGTAGACGGCAAGGTTACCCGCAGCGTAAAAGGTGGATTCGAGGTGCAGATTCATCCGGGAGTACGGGGATTCAACCCCATTTCCAAGATGGACACGCACCGGATCGAGAACCCCGAGGAGTATGTGGGGCTGGAATCCAAGTTTTACGTTGAGCGCCTGTACAGCGAGAATCGTGTGAACATCATTCTTTCGCGCCGCGCCTGGCTCGAGGAAGAGGTCAAGCGCAAGCGTGAGGAGTTCTTCAACAACGTCGATATCGGCGATGAAGTCACCGGCGTGGTCAAGACCTTCACCTCGTTCGGAGCCTTTATCGACCTTGGCGGCTTTGACGGGTTGCTCCACATCAATGACATGAGCTGGGGCCACGTCACCCGGCCCAAGGACATTGTCAAGAAGGGCCAGGAGCTGACGCTCAAGGTGATTCGAATGGAACCCGAAGAGCAGAAGGTCAATCTCTCGTTGCGCCACATGACTCCCGATCCCTGGGAAAGCTTTGAGAGCAAGTACCATATCGATGACGTCGTCAACGGCCGTGTTACCAAGCTCGCTGACTTCGGGGCTTTTATCGAGCTGGAGGAGGGAATCGAGGGTCTTGCCCACATCTCTGAGCTTTCGTGGGTGAAGCGCATCAACCATCCCAAAGAGGTCTTGAAACCGGGAGACGAGGTAGAAGCCAAAATCCTGGACTACGACATCACCCAGGGGCGGGTCTCGCTCGGGTTGAAGCAGGTGCTGCCGAACCCATGGGAGACAATGGCTGAGCAATACCCGCCCGGGACGCAGCTCGTTCGTCCGGTGAAGAAGATCACGAACTCGGGAGCGTTCGTGGAACTCGAGGAGGGTATTGATGCCTTTCTCCACATCGACGATCTCTCCTGGGCTAACCGGCCCCGCAACGTCTCCGATGTCCTCACCGAAGGCGAGGACGTTGAAGTGGTTGTGCTCTGGGTTGATCCGGACAACCACAATATTCGCGTGGGCGTTAAGCAGCTCTCGGAGGATCCGTGGGTAACGTTGAAGCAGGCGTCGCAGCGACGTGAGATCGTCGAAGGCGAGGTTACCAATATCACCGACTTCGGTCTGTTCCTGCGCGTTCACGGCGGCATTGAGGGGTTGCTCCATAAGAACAACCTCACTGATCCACGGGTGGAACCCTACGAACAGGCGGTGAAGGGCATCTCGGTGGGCGATAAACTCAACGTGGTGATAACCGAGATCAATCCGGCTAAACAACGTCTCTCGCTTTCGGTGCGCGAAATCGAGCGCAAAGAGCAGCGCGAAGAGATGCAGAAATACATTCACGACTCAGGTGAGGAAGATACCTTTACGCTCGGCGAGTTCTTGAAGGACAAAGGCGAGGTATAACGCCGTGCGTGGGTCTGCAGCGAGATGGTTGAGACAAACATTGATCCGCAGAAGTTTGAAACCTTCATCGAGATCAACACGCTAATCAACTCGTATTATGCAGACCCTCGGGCACTTCTTCAGCGCATTCTTGAGTCCGCCACGCGCCTGACCGGTGCGGAGGCGTCCTCGCTACTGCTGGTGAAACCGGAAAGCCGGAGCCTCCATTTCGAGATTGCGCTCGGTCCTAAGGGAGCCGAGGTTAAGCAGTTCAGTTTGGAGCGGGGGCAGGGGATTGCCGGCTGGGTTGCTGAGCGCAATCGTTCGTTGATTGTAAACGACGTTAGCCGGGACGAACGGTTCCATTCACAGATCAGCGCAAGCATAGATTTCGAAACCCGCTCAATTCTAGCAGTGCCGATGCGGATTCAGGAGCGTTGCGTCGGCGTGTTGGAGATGATCAACAAGCGAGACGGCGGAGCGTTTACGGAAGAGGACCGCCACTGGCTGGAGATTTTCGCCACGCAGGCGGCACTCGCAATTCAGAATGCGAAGTCGTTTCAGGCCGTGCGCGATCAGATCGATGTCCTCCAGGATCAGATGAACGGCGTCAGGGGCTACCACACCATGATTGCCGCAAGCCGCTTGATGCAGGAGAAGCTCGAACTGGTCGCCCGTATCGCCGAGACCGATTCATCGGTTCTGATACACGGAGAAAGCGGCGTCGGCAAAGAGCTTGTCGCCGAGCAGATTCACCAGCGAAGCGCGCGTCGAAACGGACCGTTGGTGCGCGTGAACTGTGCAGCCTTACCGGAGCCACTGCTCGAAAGCGAGCTGTTCGGTCACGTCAAAGGCGCTTTCACCGATGCCGACCGCAACCGCACCGGACGATTCGAGCTTGCGGACGGAGGGACCATCTTCCTCGACGAGATCGGGGATCTTCCGCCTGCGCTGCAAGCCAAAATGCTGCGGGTGATCCAGGAACGCAGTTTCGAGAAGGTAGGCTCCAGCACTCCGGTACGCGTAAACGTTCGCATCCTCGCAGCTACCAACAAGGATATCGCGAAAGCGGTCGAGCAGGGTGAGTTTCGCAGCGATCTGTATTATCGGTTGAACGTGCTTCCAATCGAGGTGCCGCCGCTGCGGCGCCGGCGTGAGGACATCCCCGCCTTAGCGGCGTTCTTCCTAAAGCGGTTCAACCAGGAAACCAAGAAACAGGTCCAGGGCTTCACTGATGAGGCAATGGAGACACTGCTGTCATATTCGTGGCCCGGCAACGTGCGCGAACTGGAGAACGTGGTCGAGCGGGCAGTGGTGATCTGTGATAAGAGCTATATCAGTCCTAACGAGCTTGCTCTTGATCGCAGAGGAACTCGACGAGGCGGGGAATACGAGGACAAATCGCTCAAAGAGTCGGTGACGCTGTTCAAAAAGCATTTCATTCGGAATGCCCTCGAGCGCCACGGCTGGCATCAGACCGAAACGGCAAAAGCCCTCGGTATCCAGCGCACGTACCTATCGCGACTCATCAAAGAGCTTGAGATAAAATAGGAATACGAATACAAGGAGTACCCCATGGCGAAAACACCCGGCGGCGAAGAAGCGAAACCGAAGGTCGCCGATATCCTATCCTCATTCCTGCAGCGCTACCGCACACACGTCTTTGTCGCCTTTGCGGTGGTGATTATAGGTGGGATCGGCGCCATCGTGTTCTTTGAGGTGCAATCGCGTCGTGCCGAAGAAGCGCTAGTCCGCATTGAAGCCGCAAAAGAGCAGTATGAGCAATGGCAGGGAGCCGACGATGAAACGCGCTCCGAGCTCGAACCGGAGCTCTTCGCTGAGCTCGAAGCAATACGCGAGCGATTCTCCGGCACCTACGGTGCATTACGCGCTCGCTACATCGAGGCAAGTATTCACTACGAGGCCGAGCGTTATGAGGAGGCACTGTTCGCCTTCGTGCAGCTTGCCGACCACTATTCGGACGCTCATCTTGCCCCCAGGGCGTTGCTGTATGCCGGTTTCGCTGCCGAGGAGCTCGGGCAATTTGGCAGGGCGGAGGAGCTTTTTCGACAGATAGTCGAGTCCTACGGCGAAGAATCAATGGAGGCACCGCGCGCGCTGTTCGGGCTGGCTCGCGTCTATGAGGCCGGCGAACGGTTCGAGGAAGCTGCCGAAGCCTATGATCAGCTTTTGGAAGACTACACCGGGAGTCCCTGGAGCGACATGGCTCGCAATCGGCTGATCGTTCTGCGCGCGCAGGAGCGCATTTGATGAACGTGCCTGGCAGGTCCGCCTGCACCTTCAATCGCGGCACCGGCGGGGGCTGTGAACGAGCGCCGTCAGGGATCTCATCCGGCACGTATTTCGCGAGGTGGCCCGTTGCAACTCGGCGCGGGTCATAACGCAAGAGCGGCCTGTGGTGAAGGAAGTGAGCACGCTTCTGCGACAGCTTCTGCGACAGATTATAGTTATAGGCGTCATTCCCGCCACCCGGGCCGCGATGCTGTCGCTCGCCGCAGCCGCAGCGCTCCTGCCGGCCGCCTGCGGCCTCCCGACAATCCCGTTCCTGGAACCTCCGGTTGCCGTCTCTGACAGCGACATTGAGATAGTGTTCGAGCACGATACCACAAATGCCATAGAAGAGTTTCGCGGCTATGAGCTGTACTACCGGTTTTATCCTGCTACCACCGACGGGGAAGACCAATGGCGCAACCATAACGATGCCATTCTTGATTCTCCACGATCGCCTAATCCCAATCGCCTTACCGCACGCGGGTACCGCAGAATCCGCGATGCACGAGACCGGAGTGCACCGTTGATACAGGCGGCCGGCATACGCGATGAAAGCTTTCAGGTGCGTCTGATGTTCCCGTTTGACCCTGAGACGGACGACCCTCCTAACGAAATCGACGAGCTCGATGCAATCGCTAGTTTTAAAGACAACATCGTCCGGCTCCGGCGTGGGCCTCAAGTCAACGAGGACGACGGACAAACGCCGAAACAGTTTTTCCCTGTTGAGACCGATCCTGCTAACGGCGTGTATGCTGTAGACGATAATGATATCAGGACCGCGCTTGGAAACATTGATACCACGGAATTGGCGCGAGTATTCGAGGAGGACGGAGGACTGTTCGTGGCCGTGTACGGTTTGGCCTTCGGCCGGACGACGGACTTCGAGCGGTTCTATAGCGTGCCCGTGTTGCTCGGGCGTGACATAGCTTTAATCCGGGATTAGCTAACGGGAAAGGGCACCATGGCAACGTACTACTTGAACATCGGATTGACTTACATCGTTATCGGTTTCGCGATCACCCTGTGGTTCTACTACATTCTGCGCCGACCGTTCTTGGGGCGATTCTGGGGAGCACTGGTGCTTGGCCTGATCGGCGCCTTCCTGGGTGGGGTGATCGATTTTTATTTTGATGATCTCATCCATCGCCTCGCAAATCTCAATAACGTTAATATTTTCCCTCCGCTGATCACAGCGTTCATTCTGATGTGGGTGTTTTCGGCTGTCACTGATTCGGAAAGATAAAACCGAAAAGATGGGCGACAGGCACGCGGGATAACGAGACTACGCTTCGGTAACGGGGGCGCCGCTTTCGGCGCATAGCGCAGCTTGAAGCTCCTTTGCTCGTAGGGTATCATGCATACGGTAAATCAGCACGCCGTGAAAAGGAGCGTACGTAGCACACGGAGTAATCGGTAAACACGGCGCACTGGGTGTTCCGTTGCGAGCACGGCATGTGAGTTCGCTACTTCCGATAATACATATTCGGTCTACTATCGTGATATATAGCGAGGCACGACACGACAATGCAGAACAACCACAACCACAACCGCAACAGTAAGCGCAAACAGACTTCGGACGAACCCGGCGCGCGGGATTCGCCCGACGCGTGGGATTCGGGCGCGGATCACACTCCTCTCGAGCGGCTACAGGCGGCGCAGGACCCGCACTACGATGAGGACCGCGTTGTTGAGGCGTTTCGCCGGTTGTACCGAATTGTGAGAATTCTGCGCGATCCGGACGGTTGCCCCTGGGACCGAGAGCAGACGCCTGAGAGCATGAAGGAAAGCCTCGTTGAGGAGGCATACGAGGTCATAGGCGCCTTCTCCGATGGCGATAGCGAGGAGATACATGAGGAGCTCGGCGACACTATTCTTGTAGCTACGATGATCGCCTATATGCTCGAGCAGTCCGGCCGCGGAAGCGTTACTCGCGTACTGCAAACAGTGGCTGCGAAACTGGTACGACGCCACCCACATGTCTTCGGGGAGATTCGCGGGCAAATGGGAAGCCCCGAGGTGTTGCGCCAGTGGGATGACATCAAGGCTTCTGAAGGCAAGAAACGGCGCTCGCGCCTGGAGGACGGAAAGGTTCGCGGCCTCCCTCCACTATTGCGCGCTGTCAAGCTTCAGAAACAAGCGGCCAAGCTGGGATTCGATTGGGATACGAGCGAGCCGGTGTTCGACAAGGTCGCCGAGGAGCTCGGCGAGCTGAAGGATGCTTATCACAACAACGACGCGGCTGCGATTGAGCGTGAGCTCGGCGATTTGCTCTTCAGCGCTGCAAACCTCGCGCGCGTGCTCAATCACGACCCGTCGGCCGCGCTGCACGCCGGAAACGAGAAGTTCGTGGAGCGGTTTGAGCATGTTGCGCGCGAGATGGAAGACCGCGGCATGCAGATGGCGCCCGAAACGCTCGAGCAGATGGAAGCGTTCTGGCAGTCAAGCAAAAGCAATACGGACGATGACTGAGCTCATATGCTGTCTTAAGCTGTATGTTTTTGTAGACAACAGAGACACCGGCCTTGCTATCAAGCGGCGTTCCGGTGTGACCGCAGGGAACTACCCCTCGATCTCAAAGCCCTCATGCTGCTCCTGATACTCTTCGGCCGGAACTTCGGGGGCCTGTTCCTCCTGCTCAGCCCGCAACCACCAGCTCAGCCCGAGGGACCTCAGTGACTCCTCGTAACTCTCACCTGAGAAAATCCCGTGCATGATCACATTGGAAGCTCGAGGCGCCCACCACTCCCATTCATTGGAGCCGTCGACCATAACCACCAGAACCACCTTGTCCTCAGGATCCTCGGCCCCGTACGGCCCATAGGACACAAACCATGAATGAAGCTCATCCGGCCGCCCGGTCTCGCCGGTGCCGGTCTTTCCGGCCAGCTCCACCACCGGCGTGGTAATCACCGATCGTGGCGTGCCTTCAGCGACCGCTCCCCGGAGAGCCCGACGCAGCGTGCCGAAGGTCTCCGAATTGATGTCCGATGTGCGCAGCACTTCGGGCTCAACCGAGTGTATTAACTGCCCTGTCTCCTGATCGCGAACCTCGCGCAGCACATGCGGTCGATAGATCACTCCGTCATTGACAATCATTGCCATCGCATTTGCCAGCTGCAACGGAGTAACCTCGATGAAGCCCTGGCCGATTGAGAGGTTGATTGTATCTCCCCCGACCCAGCGCGAGCCGAAGCGCGCCTGTTTCCATTCCGGCGTCGGCACTAATCCGGGAACCTCGCCGGGCAGATCAATTCCCGTGCGCTCTCCAAACCCGAACTGCTTGGCGTAATCGGCGATCACGTCTTCGCCGAGATACTCGTGCCCCATCGTATAGAAGAACACGTTACACGACTGTGCCAGTGCTTCTTCCAGATTCACGCTGCCATGACCGTACTCCAGCCAGCAATTGAAGGTACGATTTCCGAATCGACGCGAGCCGCGACAGGTGACGGTCTGATCAGGCGAAAAGGTTTCCTCCTCGAGGACGGCAGCAGTCATGATCTTCTTGAAGGTCGAGGCGGGCACCGCAGCGGACTGAATCACACGGTTGAGAAACGGCGCACGCGCATCCGCTGACAGGCTTTGGAACGATTCCGAGCGCCCGCGCTCGAAGAAGATGTTCGGATCGTAGTACGGATACGACGCCATCGCCAGCACTTCGCCGGTATGCGGCCGCAACGCAACCACCGATCCGGTGCGTTTGCCAAGCGCACGCTCAGCGAGCTCCTGGATCCGGCCATCGATGGTGAGTACCAGGTTTTCCCCAAGCTCCGGCTCAACAGGATCAAGATCGGCTTCCCCCACTTGTCTCCCGCGGGCATCAACCTTGAGGAAACGCCGCCCGTCCTCGCCGCGGAGCATCTCATCATAGTACTGCTCAATACCGGCCTTGCCGAGAATTGACCGCGCATCGTATCCGCGATTGTACAGTACCTGCAGCTCTTCGGTCGTGATCTGTCCGACAAAGCCGAGCGTGTGCGCAAGCGAGTTCGTACGAGTGTACTGACGCACCGGAGTGTTTCGCCAATTCACACCGGGGTAGCGTTCAATATTCTCAGCGAGATACGCGATCGTCGCAAACGGCACCGCCGTGTCTATCTCCACCGCCTGATATGTGTTGTAGCGCCGGGGCGGTATCCGTTGCTCGATTCTGGATACCGGAATATCCAGGGTTCTCGCAAGGCGCTCGAAGACTTCCTCATGCGAACCGCGCGGGATATTCGCCGGATTAACCTCGACCACAAACGAGTCGACATTGGTCACCAAAGGTGCGTCATAATGCCGATCGTAGATCTGCCCGCGGGGTGCCGGAATCACCGTGCTGCGCCGAGTGACTTGCTCGGCGCGCATAGCGTAAATATACCCATCGATGATTTGAAGCGAAAACAGATAACCGAGGTAGACGAACACCAACACGCATATGAGCGCCGCCAGAACCAGAATTCGTTCGCGCGGCACGCGACGGTTCAGCTGTGAATCGCTCATGGCTCAGGAGAACCCTCCTCTTTCAACTTCTGCTAACGGCGGTATGAGCCGCAGCATACCGAACACAACCGGCGCCAGCAGCGCGTTGTAAGCCAACTCAATGGCAAAGCGCGCGCTCAACACGCCGGAAAACGCAAGCTCAATGCGAAAGACCGTCACGATCAGTGACGCCAGCAATCCATGAAGCAACGTCGCTGCGAACACCATAAGAATCGGCAGAAATATCGGGTCAAGAAACATCTTACCACGTGTTTTGCCGATCAGATACCCGACCAGCGTCTTTGTGGACGCGTGAAATCCGATCGGCGCTAGACTCAGAAGATCTTGCGCCACCCCGGCGCCGAAGCCGCTCAGCTCGCCTTCAAAGCTACCCCTTTTGTTGGCCAAGAAGACGACGACTATCAAAGCGATGTCGGGAACAACGCCCCCGATCGCGATGCCGTCCAGCACGTTGCTCTGCAGCAACGCGAAGCCCGCCGCTATGATCACACCATATACCAGTGCTGCCGACATTTCAGCCTCGCCTTCTCATCCGGCCGCCCTCACCGCCCGGCTTCCTCGTCTGCGGGCGACAACTCCTCAGGTGCCAGCACGAACACGTACTCAAGCCGTGAAAAATCGATTAACGGGGCCACATCAATCTCCAATGAAGTCTCGTATGGTCGTGAGTGAATTGCATCGACGGTACCGACCTGGATCTCCGGCGGATAGACCGCGCTCATACCGGAAGTTACGATCATATCCCCGTAGGTAACCTCTGCACGAGCCGAATCGGGCACATAGCGCATCGTCAGCGTAGTACTGCCGATTCCGCCCCCCTGTATCAGCCCCTCGTAGCGGGATTCGCGCAGTCGCGCGGCGACGTATGAAGAGCTGTCGAAAACGGGCTTCACGGTTGAGGTTCGATTGGTGACGCTCTTAACGCGTCCGATCAGCCCCTGCCGTCCGTCCTGCACCGCGATTACCGGCATGTCCGCTTCAACCCCGTCGCGGGCCCCGCGGTTAAGCGTCATCGTGGCAAAGAAGTTTCCGGGGTCCCGGGCGATTACCCGCGCCGGGATGTTTTCGTAGGCGATTTCGCGGGAAAAGCCGAGGGCCTCCCGCAGCGCTTCGATCTCGCGCTCCAGATCGCGAATATCACGCTCGATCGCTTCGTATTCCCGCAAGCGGTCGAGCAAATCTTCGTAGTCCTCGCGCAGTTGGCCGAGCTCGCGTACAGAGTGTACGCTCGAGCCCACAAAACTGCCCACACCCGACACCCCACGCTGCACAGCACCGAACACCGACCCCAGCAGCCGCACCGGCCCGCCGACGCTGCCGGGGCTGCTGAAAGCAATGCCGAGCAGCGACAGGCCGAGTAACACGGTCAGAGTTACAGCGGCTTTATGGGTTGAAAACTGGCCTGGACCCTTCAAAGCTTATTGTAGATGTGGTGATGATCGTTCATCCCCTTTTCAAACTCGAAGAACATGCCTGCGCCGAGCACCACACAGTTCAGCGGGTCCTCAGCGCGAAAGCAAGGAACACCGGTCTCGTTAGCAATCAGATGATCCAGGCCTTTGAGCAGCGAGCCTCCGCCTGTCATCACGATGCCGCGTTCGACTATGTCGGCGGCGAGCTCCGGAGGAGTCTGCCCGAGCGTTCGCTTGATCTCTTCCACGATCGCCGTGATCGGCTCCTGAAGCGCTTCACGCACCTCGACACTGTCAATCTCCAGTCGTCGCGGCAGACCCGTAATAGCGTCCGTTCCCTTGATCTCCATCGTTTCGATCTTCTTATCCGGCGCAGCGTTGCCTATCTTGCGTTTCAGCTCCTCGGCGGTTCCTTCGCCGATGATGAGGTTATGGACGGTGCGAACATGCTTGATGATAGCCTCATCGAACTCATCACCGCCGAGACGAATCGCGTTGGTAACAACCATGCCGCCCAACGATATCACTGAGATCTCACTCGTACCCCCGCCGACATCGCAGACCATGTGTCCGGCCGGCTCGTAAATGGGAATGTTCGCCCCTATCGCGGCGGCAAGGCTTTCCTCAATCACCTTGACCTCGCGCGCACCGACTTTGTAGGCGCTCTCTTCCACGGCGCGCCGTTCCACCTCTGTGATACATGAGGGCACGCCGATCACCATGCGCGGCTTGACCAGCCACCGGCGCTTCAGAACCTTGGCGATGAAATACCTCACCATCTTCTCGGTGGTTTCCAGGTCGGCAATAACACCGTCACGGAGGGGCCGGATTGCGATGATGTCACCGGGGGTCTTCCACAGCATCCGGCGGGCGTCCTCCCCAACCGCCACCACTCGTTTCGTTCCCCGCTCGACGGCAACCACGGAGGGCTCGTTGATCACAACCCCTTTGCCGCGAATATAGACCAGCGTATTACAGGTTCCCAGGTCGACGCCGATATCGGTGGAGAACGCGTTGAACATATTTCCGAACCCCATCGGTTGTGTTTCCTCCTAGTTGTTCTGCAAGCTCTGCAGCGCCTCAGCGTGCTGTGGGTCAAGGCGTACCGCCTCGCGCCACTGGGCACGAGCGCGTTCCCTATCATTTTCCGCTCGGTACAGCTCACCGCGCAGGTAATACGCGTGCGCCGATTCTTCGTTCGTCGCCAGCACGTCCTCCACCTGTTCGAGAGCCTCATCGAAGCGATCGTCTTCTATCAGCAGCTCCGCCAGACGCAGCTGGGATTGCTGAGTCAGGTATGAGTCTTCACTGAGTGCTATTGCGCGCTCAAACGAATGCTCAGCTTCGGACAACCGGCCCAATTCCATCTTGGTCTCGCCGAGAGTATAATAGAGCAAATCGTTCGGATTCTCAGCGACCGCCGCTTTCAGACTGTCCGCGGCTTCGGCGTGCCGGCCCAACTCCGCATAAGCCGCTGCCAGATATTCGTGAACGTCGGCGGCGTGATAGCCGTGCTCAAGCGCGCGTTGCATATAATCGACGGTCAGATCGTAATAGAACGGCCCGACATGAAAGTAGCTCTTGCTCAGCACGTAATACAACTCTCCACGGAGATGATCAGAATCATGTAGCAGTGCCTTGCGCAGCTTACGAATGCCGCCCTGCATGTACTCGAGTTGGCGCTCGTCATCGACCTGCTCGAGGCCGGCATAGAACTGCCCGAAACCCGCATATATCAGCGCCGTGCGGTCCATAGGCTCCTCGGCCAACCTGGCCTCGGCCTGACCGATCAGCTCTTCATAACGCTGTTCCGTCCATAGTTCAGTGAGGTCGCTGCGGCTTGCAGCACGCCCGATGCTGTAGAACGCGCGGTGCCCCCCAAAGAGCACAAACGCCAGCACAGTCAAGAATACCACAGAGGCCAGTATACTTCCGGCTATCACCCGGGCCGAAGGCTCCTGTTTGGCCTTTCCCCGGGATGCAAATCTAAAGCGTGCTTTGGGGTATCTCATGCCGAGTCTGGCGCCATTAAAATATCTTTTGGACAAAAAGTCAATCTACCGGTTTCGCTTGCGTGTCGGACGAGCCGGACGCCCCTCACAGGACGAAACTTAACAGAACTGGCTCGCGGTACAGCCGGCGGGTGATCTCGGCGTAAGCAGAGGATGAAGGCACGCGATGACGGCACGAGATAGAGAAGCGCGACAGCCGGGGATCGGCAGGTCTGTAAGCCGGGTTCTGTGCGGTCCGAAGACCGCCGCTACCATCCGTCTACGACGCACGTCGCCATGCGCCTCAAGCGATCTACCCGCAGAGGATACGGGCGAGCAACCCCCTCCGCTGCTTGATCTTGCTCCCGGCAAGGTTTGCCATGACGCCCGCGGTTGCCCGCGGACCGGTGGGCTCTTACCCCACCGTTTCACCCTTACTCCACCACTGCGGAGCGGTATAGTTTCTGCGGCACTTTCTGTCGCCCCCGAAGGGACGCCCGGGGATTAGCCGGTACCGTGCTCTGTGGAGCCCGGACTTTCCTCCGGAGCGTTACACTCCGGCGGTAGCGCGACCTGCCGGTCCCCAGCTGCGCCGGGGACGCCGTTCAGCTATTCGAGCTCGTCTTCGTCGTAATCGTTTTCTTCGTCTTCGTCTTCTTCCTCGTCTTCATCCTCGAGGTCATCGTCGTCGAGGTCTTCTTCATCTTCCTCGAGGTCACTGTCCTCGTCTTCGCCGAGGTCATCCTCATCGGTCTCGTTGAGATCCAATGGCTCCTCGTCGAGAACGCCCTTCTCTACTTCATCGAGTACCGCATCCTCATGATCCTCGACGTCGCTCTCCAGAAGGCGCTCGTCGTCAAGATCCTCTTCCTCATCGAGGTCACTGAGACCCCCGATAAGGTCGACCAGACCTTCAGAATCGTCCTCAGGCGTGGGCAACTCTTCGTCGCCGAGATAGAACACGATCTTGCTGCAATACGGACAGAACTTGATCTCGGACCCGTCGCGAACCTCGTTTACGAACTGGTTCGGCAGGATCATCTGACAACCGGTGCAAACGCCCTTGCGGAGCGAAACAATCCCCTCGCCTTCCTTGCTGCGGATAATGCGCTCGAACTTGAATAGAAGCTCAGAGTCGAGATTGGGGACGAGCTCGCGCTCCTGCGACTCGAGCTCCTTGAGTTGTGCCTGCTTCGCTTCGGTTTCGTCCTTGATTTTGTTCTGTTCTTCGGCGAGCTCAGCCTCTTGCTGCTGAATCATCGTTTCTTCGCGCTCGAGGGAGTGCGCCATCTCCTGAACGTTTTTCTCTTCGCGCTGCAGCTCCTTGCGTAGCTCCTGCTCGCGTTCGCCGGCTTCACGGATCTCCTTGTCGAGGGCCTCATATTCGCGTTGCGTCTTGATGAGATCCATACGCTTCTCGCAATTCTCGCGCTCACGCTCGGCTTCCTCGAGGCGAAGCCTGAGGTCGGTTATCTTCTTGCGCAGCGCTTCGTACTTCTCGTTGTTCTCGATGTACGTCTTCTTCAGACGATTCAGAAGCTCGGTCTTGGTTGCGAGGGATTTGGGCAGATCCCGAATCTCGGCCTCGATAGCGAACTTCTGCGATAGAACATCCTGCAGCGCGCGCAGTTTGTCGATTACGTCGTTGATCATGGTCGGCGGTCTCCTGTTCCTCTACTGATCTAGATAGTCTTTGAGCTTGCGGCTGCGTTTCGGATGTCGCAGTCGCCGCAAAGCCTTCGCCTCGATTTGACGGATACGCTCACGGGTAACGTTGAAGTACAAGCCGACCTCTTCGAGCGTCAGTGAGTACCCGTCTTCGAGTCCGAAGCGCATCTTCAGCACTTCCTGTTCGCGCTCCGGGAGTGAGGAAAGTACACCGCGAAGCTGCTCCTGCAACAGGGTGAACGCGGTCTGGTGCGCCGGATTCTCGACGTCTTTATCCTCGATGAAGTCCCCGAGCAACGAGTCTTCCTCTTCCCCGATCGGCGTTTCAAGCGAAATCGGCTCTCGAGCAACGTTCTTCACCGATTTGACGCGCGCTACCGACCATCCGAGACGCTCAGCGATCTCCTCATCAACGGGTTCGCGACCGAGCATCTGCATCAGCTGCCTGGATTCACGCACCACCTTGTTGATCTGCTCGATCATATGGACCGGTACGCGGATGGTACGCGCCTGATCCGAGATCGACCGGGTGATTGCCTGACGGATCCACCACGTAGCATACGTGGAAAACTTGTAGCCCTTGCGGTACTCAAACTTCTCGACCGCTTTGATCAGGCCGATGTTGCCTTCCTGGACCAGATCGAAGAAATGCAGACCACGATTGGTGTACTTCTTGGCGATACTGACTACCAGCCGCAGATTCGCCTGAATCAGGCGATCCTTGGCGTTTTGCATCATCGTCTTACCGCGAATGATCTCCTCGGACTGCTCGAGGATATCGTCGATAGTATCCTCGAACTCCACCTCGAGATTCTTGAGCTTCTTCTCGGTGGTCTGAATCTGCCGTATCTTGTCCTTGATCTGGTCGGCAGAGAGCCCGAGATCCTCTTCAATACGCATCCGTTCGGAGGTCATCGCCAGCCCACGGCCGAGATTACGCAGTTCGCGCATGTTCGAAACCCGCAGCCGTTTCTCTATCCGCGCCTGCTCCTTTTGGTGCTTTCGGATTTCACGCGCAGCGGAGATGAACTTGTCCGAGAACGAGAGAATCTCCTCAGGATGGATCTCAACATCACGCAGCTTGGTGCTAAGCTCCTTGCGCTTCCTTCGCAAGCTGTTGTCTTCGATTACATCGCCGCCTTTAGCGATAACCTTATTCTTCTGCTCGAAATACGACTTGAGGTCCGAAACCGAATCCCGCAACGCATCTCGATAACACTGCGACAACCGCCGTCGTTCCGCCAAGAACTCCGAGATTTCCTTTTTCGAGAGATTCATCTCCCGGGGGTCCTTGCGCGAGAAGGCGCGCTGGGCGAGGTGGTACATCTCGGGCACCAGCATTCCCGAGTTCTTGATGACGTTCTTTATGATCGTCTCGCCCTCTTCCATCCGCTTGGACAGCTCGACCTCCTGCTCCGCGGTCAACAGGTTCTCCCGCCCGATTTCCCGCAGGTACAAGCGTATGGGATCATCGACGAGATTGTCTTTTTCCCCCATCACCAGCCGTTTTTTCTTGCCTACTTTGCGCTCGGCCGGCAGCTCTTCTTCCTCGGGCTCGGGTTCGGCGGCAGCCCCGTCCTCCGCGAGAGAGACGTCGTGCTTCGCCAGAATACCGATTACTTCCTCGATCTTTTCGGTGTTTACGATTGAATCAGGCAAAAAATCACTCACCTCGTCATAGCTTATGCTATTCTTTTTATTCTTGGCGTAGTCAATTAACTTCAGGATCGCCGGATCATTCTGTAAATCTGTCATCGATGAGCACCTTCAGCTTGTTTAGCTCTTTGTCGAGGTACATCTTCTGCTCGAGTAACTCGTCGATCTGGTGTTGGGTGTCGTCTCCAGCGGTCACACCTGCGCCCAGTCGGCGCAGCTGCGATTCGATTTCACGTTGTTGACGCCGGTAGCTGCGCTCCTTAATACTGAGCACGGCGTCATAGATCGCCCGTTCCTGGTTTAATGCGAACTCGTCGGAAGCGAGTTTCTCCATCACTACCCTGCGCAATTCCGGATTCTCGATGCGTTCGATCAGAAGCTCGAACGCCCGCTCACCACGTCGATACGCCTCTTCCAAAGCCGTATACAGCGCAACGGCATTCGTATCTTCCAGGTCATCGATATCGAGCATCCGCCGAACAGCCGCGAACTGGTCACGGCTCGCGACGACCGCCAACATTAGGAACAAATCCGTTGTTGTAACTACTTCTTTTTTGTGAGGTTCGCTTCGCTGCTCACCAGCGCGTTCCCGGTATGTAGGCCGCGCTCCTCGACGGCGATAATCCTGGACAATGGACACCGGATCAACCCCAAGAGCATCGGCAAACTGTCTGAGACATGCGTCCCGCTTCACCTCGGACCTTACGGCTTCAATATAAGGAAAAACCTCCGTCAAGGCAAACTCCTTGCCATCCGGAGTGCTGATATCCGCACGCCCAAGCGCCCGGGAAACGAGGAAAGCGAATACATCTTTGACATATGATAGCGTTTTTTTCAATTCTTTGCTACCACCTGCTTCAAAAATATCCGCAGGATCACGCCCTTCGGGCAACTCACAGACCATGGTTTTCAGCTCGCCGGCCTCGAGCAGCACCGCCGCGCGCCTGACGGCCTCCTCGCCGGCGCTGTCGCTGTCGAACACCAGAGTAACGGTGTCGCAATAGCGATGCAGCAGTCGGACGTGGTGCTCGCTCAACGCGGTTCCAAGCGGTGCAACCACATTCTCGACGCCCGCCGCATGGCAGGCAAGCACATCGGTGTAACCTTCGGTGAGATACACATTGCGTTCTCGCCGCGCCTGTTCTTTGGCAAGATCGAGGCCAAACAACAGCTCGCGTTTGCTGAAAAGGGACGATTCGGGAGAATTGAGATACTTCGGCTCGCGCCCATCGATCGTGCGGCCCCCGAACGCTACCACCTCACCCCGCGGCGAGCGGATTGGAAACACCACACGACCCTGGAACAAGGCGCGGCGCGGGTTCTTGCGGGTGAACAACCCCGTTTCGGCCAGAAACGAATCCGAATATCCCTTAGC
>PUNW01000285.1 GCA_003552665.1 Spirochaetaceae bacterium
ACGATTCGGACGGTGGTTTCAAAGCTGAACTGCATGCTATCTCCTCGAGGTTCCGGTATCGCCTACAAGTAGCACACCTCCCGCGCGACCGTCAATTGAGGCCGGCGGGGTAGTAACGTTTAGGACCTTCGGAGTATAGTATTCGCAGTAAAAAGCAACGAGCGGAACATACAGATGGCACATCAGAAGACTTCAACACAGACCAGCGATCTTCGAATCGCTTCGCTTACACCGCTTGTGCCGCCGGCACAGCTGAAAGAGGAGTATCCGGTGCCGCCGGAGACCACCGAACGGGTTGCGGAAAGCCGCCATGTGATCGGGCGTATCCTGCGTGGTGAGGATCCGCGGCTGCTTGCGGTAGTAGGGCCCTGCTCAATTCACGATCCCGCGGCGGCGCTTGATTACGCTGAGCGCTTGGCGGCCCTGCGCGAGGAGCTGTCGGAGACGCTGTACATCGTGATGCGGGTCTATTTCGAAAAGCCGCGCACCCGCCTCGGCTGGCGGGGATTGATCCTCGACCCGGAGCTCGACGGAAGCGGTGACGTTCAGCGTGGTCTGCGCGTGGCGCGCAAGCTGTTGCTCGACATCACGGCGCTCGGTTTGCCGGCCGGTTCGGAAATGCTCGATCCAATCGTGCCGCAGTTTCTTGATGACCTGGTCTCCTGGTCGGCGATCGGTGCCCGCACCACCGAGTCGCAGACTCACCGCGAGATGGCAAGCGGGCTGTCGGTACCGGTCGGGTTCAAAAACGGAACCGACGGCAGCATCGAGACCGCGATCAACGCGTTCTCCTCCTCGATTCAGCCGCACAGTTTCATCGGTATCGACCAGCACGGAGTCACCTGCGTGCTCAACACCACCGGCAACGAGATGGGGCACGTCATCCTCCGCGGGGGCCGAACCGGCCCGAACTACCACGACGAGCAAGTGGAGGACACGGTAGCCGCGTTGGAGGATGCCGGCTTGCCGCTGCGCGTCATGATCGATTGCAGCCATATGAACAGCCGGCGCGACCACACGCGCCAGAACAAAGTGCTGCGCGCGGTGATCCGACAGCGCAGGCACGGGCAGAGGGCCATCATCGGGTTCATGCTCGAGAGCAACATCGGCCCCGGCAAGCAAGCGCTGGAAGGTGGGGCGGACCGGCTGGAGTACGGGGTCTCGATCACCGACGCCTGTATCGGATGGGACGAGACGGCCGCGTTGTTGCGCTGGGCCGATGAGCGCCTTCGCAAGTGACCCTCCCGCTGACACAGCCGGTTGCCGCAGCCGTGTGACGCGGTCCGGTAACAAAGCCCGTTGTCGCAGCGCGCTGCCGCGCAACGAGTTTCAGCCAACCGCGCAACAAGCTTCGCACCACTCCTTAACGCACATACCCGGCCGCCGCGACGCCCCGCGGGCGTCGTAGCTTGGCCGGTTTGTCGACTGGTATTGGTTCAACCCTCTCGGATTATACGTTGTAGGTGCCGGCGCTCACGTTCCCGCCGGTACCTGTCCAGTTCGTGTGGAAGAACTCACCCCGCGGATGATCTGTGCGCTCATAGGTATGGGCGCCGAAGTAATCGCGTTGGGCTTGGATGATGTTGGCAGGCAGAGTTTCGCTGCGGTACCCATCAAAGTAGGCGAGCGCGCTCGAGAATGCGGGCACCGGGATGCCGAGGCGCACCGCTTCGGCCACAACATCACGCCAGGGCTGTGCCGCCTTTTGGATGGCGTCTTTGAAGAACGGTGCAAGCAACAGGTTCTTCAGTTTGGGATTCTCCTCGAACGCGGTAGTGATCTCCCCGAGAAAGCGCGAGCGAATGATGCACCCGCCGCGCCACATCTTGGCGATGGCGCCGTAGTTCAGCTTCCAGTTGTGCTCGCGGGCGGCTTCTCTGATCTGCATGAACCCCTGTGCGTACGAGACAATCTTGGCCGCATACAGTGCGACGCGCACCTTCTCGGTGAAGGCGTTGCGGTCACCTGAGAACCTGGTGGCGGGGCCTTTGAAATGGCGGGAAGCTTCGACGCGTTCTTCCTTGTACGCAGAGAGCGCTCGCGCAAACACCGCTTCGACGATCAGTGTCACCGGTACTCCAAGCTCGAGCGCGTTGATGCCGGTCCATTTGCCGGTCCCCTTTTGCCCAGCGGCGTCGAGAATGCGCTCGACAAGCGGGGTGCCGTCATCGTCTTTGAACTTGAGGATCTCACCGGTGATCTCGATCAGGAAGCTCTCGAGCTCGGTTTCGTTCCAGCGTTCGAATATCGGCCCCAACTCTTCGGTGCTCAGGCCGCAACCGGAATGGAGCAGGTGATATGCCTCGGCGATCAGCTGCATGTCACCGTATTCGATGCCGTTGTGGATCATCTTGACGTAATGCCCGGCTCCGTCGGGGCCCACCCAATCGCAGCACGGTTCCCCGCCGGGGGTTCTGGCGGCGATGCTCTGGAAGATGTTCTTGACCGCCGGCCAGGCCTTTGGATTGCCTCCGGGCATGATCGAAGGGCCGTGTCGGGCGCCTTCCTCACCTCCGGATACACCGGTGCCGATATACAGCAGTCCCTTCTGCGCGAGCTCATGGGTGCGCCGGGTGGTGTCCGGGAAATGCGAGTTGCCGCCGTCGATGATGATATCGCCGGGGTCGAGCAGCGGCACCAGCATAGAGATGAAGTTGTCGACTACATGACCCGCCTTGACCATAAGCATGACCCGTCGAGGCTGCTTGAGGGAGGCGACGAACTCCTCCATGTCGTATGTCGCGGTGATGGTCTCTCGCCCGGCGGCGGGACCTTTGACAAACTCCTCGGTCTTGGCCGGAGTTCGATTGAAGACACTCACGGCATAGCCGTGGTCGTTCATGTTCAGGACCAGATTCTGGCCCATCACGGCCAAGCCCACCAGGCCGATGTCGGATTTCGGTTTCATGGTTGGTTGCCTCCGTACCTGCGTTTTCCGGTTCCAATCACTTTGGGTTTATGATTCGATACAAAAACCAATATCGGAAAGGTGGAACGCCGTCAAGCGGCCGGCAATTCCAGCAGGCCGCGGCTTCGGTTGAAGCACGCTCCGGTTTCGGAGTATCCTACGAGCTGGCAGGTGGTGCGGGGTAGTTGTACGCCGTTTCCATGCCGCGAAATCAGCTTTCCGAGTCCACAAGCACTGACACGGGGTCGCTATGAGTCGCGAGACACGCAATACGGAGCAACAGGGAAAGGCCGCCGCCTCGGCGGCACTGCAAATGGCACGGTTGTCGACCGAGCTGAAGAACGACGCGCTCCATCGCATCGGCGAAGCGCTACGGCGCGAGGCGCAGCTCATCGAGGCGGCGAACCGTGAGGATCTTGCCCGCGCGGAGGAAAACCGGGTACCGGCGCCGCTGGTGAAGCGGCTGCGCTTCGATCGAGACAAAATAGAGGATCTGGTGCTCGCACTGAACGATATAGCCGCATTGCCGGAGCCGGTAGGGCGCGTGCGTTGCGCTCGCGAGCTCGATACGGGGCTGCTGCTCCACCAGGTCAGTTGTCCGCTGGGGGTTGTCGGCATGATCTTCGAGTCGCGCCCGGATGCCCTGGTACAGATCGCGGCCCTTGCTCTGAAGAGCGGTAACGCCGTGATGCTGAAGGGCGGCAGCGAAGCGCTATCCACGAACCGGGCGCTTTCCGAGGTGATCGAAACCGCGTCGCGGGCGAGCGGTGTTCCGGCCGGTTGGATAGAACTGTTGGAGACACGGGCGCAGGCAAACGAGATGTTACAGCTCGACCGCTACATCGACCTCATCATCCCGCGCGGCTCCAATGAGTTCGTTCGAGAAGTTATGCAATCGACGACGATTCCGGTGCTCGGACATGCCGACGGTGTGTGTCATCTCTACCTCCACCGCGACGCCGACCCCGAGATGGCAGCGTCGATTGCGGTAGATGCC
This sequence comes from Spirochaetaceae bacterium, assembly GCA_003552665.1. GTDB lineage: Bacteria > Spirochaetota > Spirochaetia > DSM-27196 > SLAA01 > B1Sed10-166. Next base: position 3,906 of record PUNW01000285.1, read on the forward strand.
AAGACTCAGTACGTGGCGGTGTGCAACGCAATCGAAACCCTGCTGGTTCACGCCGAGGGCGCCGACCGCCTGCTGCCGTTGGTGGCTGAGCGGCTGCAGCAGGCAGGTGTGACGTTGCGTGGGTGCGAGCGGACGCGGGAACTCGTTGCGACCGCGACGCTTGCTTCCGATGAGGACTGGGCTTCAGAGTATCTGGATTACATCCTGGCTGTTCGCGTGGTCGATTCACTCGAGACCGCGATAGAGCACATCAACACCTACGGCTCCGGGCATACCGATGCGATTGTCACCGCGGATCGCAGCGCGGCCGAGGAGTTCATGCAGGGCGTGGATGCGGCCAGCGTGATGTGGAACTGCTCGACCCGCTTCGCCGACGGCTACCGTTATGGTCTCGGTGCCGAGGTCGGGATCAGTACCGCCAAGATACATGCTCGCGGGCCGGTGGGGCTGGAAGGGCTCCTGAGCTATACCTGGCGGTTGCACGGGTCGGGACACGTAGTCTCTGACTACAGTGGTCCTGAGGCACGCGGGTTTACCCACCGCGAGTTACCGGCGGAGTGATACGTGGTGCGATCCTTCGAGTCCGTCCGCCGTGTGGTGGTCAAGATTGGAACCAACGTCCTCAGCAGCGGCAATGCGATGGATACCGGCTACATCGAGCGCATAGCCGAGCAGATAGCCGCTGTGCGCGCCGGAAACCGGCAGGTGGTTGTGGTGACCTCCGGCGCAATCGGTATGGGCGCTCGTGAGCTCGGTCTCACGCGAAAAGTGAGTAACGTCGAGATGCGTCAGGCGTGTGCCGCGATCGGGCAGCCGATCCTGATGCATGCCTA
>PUNW01000212.1 GCA_003552665.1 Spirochaetaceae bacterium
ACCATGTAGCGCAGCAGCTGCAGCAATGCCCACGGGTCTTTGTAGGATTTGTGCTCAACGAGGATGTAGACCTTGGCGCTTCCGGTAGCAGCGCTTGCGGTTACAGCGCTCTCAGGCGCAGCACTCGCGGTTGCGTCGTCCGAGGGGCCGGCGAGCTCGACCGTGGCTGCGAGGTCCGACAGATGCTCGCGTAGGTGTTCGTCTATGTGAGTGCCTTCTGCTACCTCGAGCGTTGTGAGATCGAGCCTGGCGGTGAGCTCCGGCGGAAGCGAAAACTCGAGTAGGCTCGCCAAGAGCTCAGGGCGTTTGAAGTAGAGGCGAAAGAACTCGTCGTGTGGGTGCTTGGGTATATCCATGGCCGGTAGGCGATTCCCTCCTTGCCTAGTACTACCGGCTTTGGTTTCATGCTGCTTCGCTTAAGTGGTGGTTCCGAGAGGAAATTTGCGAATCGTTTTTGGTTTCACGACGTCTATAGGGCTCGACAGGCGGACTCGGCAGGCGGACTCGGCAGGCGGGTTCGGCTGGCGCGTGCCCAGCGGGCAGGCTCGGGTGGCGCGGCCCGAAGAGGCGCGTGGTGGGCCCCGCGTGCCGAGCAGGCGCGTGGCTACCGAGCACGCGCCGCATCAGCACACAGATTCAAAGATCGAAGCCATACCCCACGAACATGTTGAGGCTGTTGATCCGTGAATTGTCGTTTTCGAAAATGTCGGTAAGCGTTCGGTTGTAGCGAGCCTCAAGTTGTAGTGCCCCTGGGCCCGCCGCGTGCGCGTAACCCGCTCCTACGGTGGCCGATAGCACGAAGCGGTTGTCGGGATCCTGCGAGCTCGAGACTGAGATCCCACCGCCGGACTCGGTGTAATGTACTTCACCGAGGATAATAATGGCGGTGGGCCCCACGAGCGCGTAGAGCTCACCGTCTTCGCTTACCGGCAGCTTCGGCTTAAGCAATAACGGCGCCTTGAGCGCGGTTGCCCGGATCGTACCGTCGACATTGACCGTAGTGCCGGTTACGTCGTAGCTGTAGGCGCCACCTACGTTCGCAAACAGCAGCTCGGGCTGTACTGCGAAGTTGGGATTAATCGTAATCTCGATGAACCCGCCACCGAGTACGCCGATGCGAGTCTCGTTCGAGACGTTTTCCACGTTCGGATCGTCGGCGAGCGCGTCAAGCTGATCGTCCCAGTCTGAGCCGCCGAGCCAGCCAATGTTGAGCGCAAGCTTGCCTCCCATGCGAATGTTCTCTTGCGCGCCAAGCGGCGTGGCTGCAGCCATAACAAGCACAACCGCGAGCACGATAGCCGAGTATCGAACGATTCGCGAGCCCGGTGATGTTCCTTTCCTCATTTCAGTCCTCCTTGTGATACGTAGTTCATGAGCGCCGCCGGTTCGAAGCGGTGTCGCACACCCCTAGCGCGGGCGCGTTCGCTCCTTCTCGTACAGCTCGTCCATGTAGGTGTCGACGCTTTCCATGATCCGCGCGTTGGTCTTGTCCCAGACCTGCTTCACGTTTCGAAACGTCAGTTTCTTGATGTCGGGAAGCATATCGCTGCTCTCAACCTCCTCGAGCTTCGCGGTGAGCATGCGCCCGGCTTTGATGAGCGTGTTCGAGATCTCCTCCGAATGCGAAAGTCCGATCTCCTTCATCATCTCAAGCTGTTCTTTCTCGAGCGACATGATCGCTTTCTGCGCCTCGAGCGTGATCGCTTTGGCCTCTACGTCTTTGCGCGCAAGCAGGTAGTTCTCGTAGGACTCAAGGTGATGCGTGATCTCTTTCTGCTTGGCGGTGAAGACCGCGCGCATGAGCTGCTTCTTGTAGCGGTTCTTGTCCAACGAGGTGAGCGTCTGATCGCTTTCAATGTTGTGAAGCTCACGCGTGAAGTCCTGCCGATTCGTGAGGTCTTTGGGAGCGTAGCGCGCAAGCTCGCTGTGCTCTTCTCTGGTGTTCTCGTGCTGTTTTCTCCAACCTGGCATCGTATTCCTCCTAATGGGTATTGGTATCCTGGCGATAGAACTCAGCTGTCACTCGGTTCACGGCGCAGGCAATGCGCGCCGAGCTCCGGGGCCTTATGGGCGCCGCGCTTTGCGGCGTCCAGGCGCGCGCACGGCGGGGGGACGTAGCAAGCGTCACGGACCTGAGGTACAGGGCGCAGCGCTCAAGATCTTCGCGGTTTCGAACAGCGCGGTAACGGCGCCGTGCATGCCTCTCGGCGATGCCCAGACGGGCTCGCAACTGCTCGATCGTTATCTCCTGAGGATAGAGACTGTGCAGGATCTCACCGTTCGACCCAACCGATGATGAGGGTCCGCGGTGGCGAAGCCGCAGCCACAGACGTCGGGCACGGGGCATGGTGGTTTGAGCGCCACTGCGACTGAGCCCAAGATGCAGGCGCATGAGCTTGAAAAAGACCGGATACACTACCAGCACGCGATGCTGTCGTTCGCCCGCCGTGAGCCGCATGCCGTGAATGCCGGCTGCAACCTCCAGGTTGAACGCAAGCCAAGCCGCCGAGGAGAACCGCGAGAGTACCGCGAGCTCGTCCCCAGTCGCCCTTACTCCAAATCGCAGGCTCAGGATGCTGTCGACGATAGTGCGCTGCAGCGAGCGTACCCGCGGGTCGACGAGGAAGACGACCCCTCCGGCGCGAGGAAGCTTCGCGACCGGCGGGCGCGGTTGGGACTTGCGCTGGGAATCGGCTCTGCTCCCAGGTGCCGCACCGGCCTCGGTCACAGGCTCGTGTTGTCCGGGGCCTGCCGGTCGGGCGCCTGCCCGCCCGTCCCCCGCCGGCCGGGTGCCTGCTATCCGGGCGACTGCCGGCCCGTCGCCGGCCCGCCCAATCTGGACGTGGCCCTGGGGCGTGGTACTGCGGAGCTTCGGCATGAAAAACTGAGCGAGCGTTGAGAGGGAGGGTGGGGCGACGGCCGACACCAGAACGGCATACCGAACACTATAAACAACGAGGCGGACCCGCATCCGAACGGCTATGGCTACTCGGCACACGAGCTCGACGCAGCCGCGCCCCGCGCCGCTGAGTGTCAGACAGACCACCAGATAACGCCGCCTAACGCCGGAGCCGATCCTGGTCCCTACTCGCCGGCAGCCCCGGCGTCTGTTAGCGGTCCCGATGTGCGCCCCTGTCTGCCGCTCCGAGTCGCTCCGCCGGCTCGCCCTGCTTGGGCCTTGGTCGCCGGCCCCGCTGCCTGACCAGGGGTGCCATCCGGTGCGTTGTGCGGCTCCGTCTCCGATGCGCCACCCGGTGCGCGGCCCCAGGTCCGCCCAGGGCCGCCACCCGGTGCGCCGCTCGCTGACGAGTTCGTTGCTGGACTCGCTGCCGGGTTCGGCGCCGGCCGGCTGTTCTGGGCGCCGCTCGGGCTCACCCGAGCCGCCCGTGTTGGTGGTGTAAGATTCGTGCGAGCCGTTGCCGGGGGCGGTCTCGGGAACGTGGGCGTCGTTTGCTTCGTTTTGGAGTCGGGGGTTTGGTGGGTTCGTCATGGTGCCCTCCTGCTCCTACTGCGCCACCACGATTCCGAGGCTGCGGACGGCCTCAACCAGTTCGCGATACACCGGGAACTCGTCGGTTTCGTTCTCCACCTCCACGCGCAGGTAGCAGTTGTGCTCGGCCGCGTATTGGAGCTCCGCGGCAAACAGGGGACGGAGCTCGGCGCGCATCGCTTCGGCGACGGGCTCTTCTTCCTCGAGCTCCAGGGCTACGGTGAGCTCAGGCGACCCGACCGCGGGGCTGATGCTGTAGTCGCGGTCGGTGTGTATCGTGATCAGGCCGACGGTGCGGGGGATGGTGGCGTCGGGTCTGCGCCAGCACGGCACCACGCCGCCCTCGAGCTCCTCGAGGCGTTCGCTCAGAAAGGTAACCTCGGCAGTGAGCTCCTCTACGCGCTGCTCGTAGGCCTCAAGCTCGGCGAGCGCCTCGGCATAGAGCGTGAACAGCACCACGCCGAACGCAACCAGCACGAACAGCAAAATGAACGCGAACTCCGAGAGACTGAAGAGAAACGCATCCGAGCTGCGTCGTCTTCTCATCTGATGGCTCCCACTTTGTGATCGAGCACGGTTATGAGCGAGTCGAGCACGCTGTTGAGCTCATGTACTCCGGTACGGAAACTCTGAAGCTCTTCGTTCAGTTCAGTGAGCGGAAGCTCCGATGCCTCCCGATGGATGCGCTCTGCGGCGGAGGCGATCTCGCCGCTCAGCCGGTTGAATCCCTGCAGTTGCGCCTCGTGCCCGCGCGCGGTGGAGGCGAACGCGGTAAGGCGCGCGCTCATCTCGCGCTCGGCTGAGGTAAGCGAGCTGCTGAACGACCCGGTTGTCTCAACGAAGCGGCCGAGCGCTTCGAGGTACTCGCGCTCCCTGCCGGCGACGGCCTCGGTGGTGTCTCTGCGCTCTGAGAGGAAGGTCTGAATTGCGCTGAAAGTTTCGCGATAGTCGGTCACATAGGCGTCGGTCAGCGATTTCAGGAGCTCGTAGTTGCGCTCGAGGGCGTCCTGGTTGTCGTTGTGGTTCTTGAGATACGCACCGCGCGTGATGTTTCTAAACAGTACGCCCGCGATTGAGGTGCTCACCGCGATCCCCAGATAGAAGAAGGCATGCTCAACTTGCTGTGGGCCATCGATTCCCTGCACCGTGCCCTGAAGCTCGTAGAACAGAACGATCAAGGACACCAGCGTGAACAGGAAGCCGAGGAAGTAGATTGAGTCGATGTGATGATCGGCGACGTTCGGTTC
>PUNW01000300.1 GCA_003552665.1 Spirochaetaceae bacterium
AGATACCCGGGGATCAGGCCGTAGAGCTCAAGCTCCTCCTTAGAGGCTGACCCGTGCACCGGCTCGTGCAGCAGCTGCGCAAGCTTCTCGAGGCTCACGTCGTGGTCGGCGCGCACAACTGCCACAACCGGCCCGCTCTCGGCTGAGAACACCATCGACTTCGCAATCCTGCTTAACGGCACCTGCAGATGCTTGGCGAGCTGCGCGATTGTGCGGCACCCCGGCGTTGGAACCCGTTTCATGGTCGCAGGGATCTCGGCCGTAACATCGATATTGCCGAACGCCACCTCGCTGTTGGCGGTATACCCGCAGCCGGGACAGCTGATAACCGCATCCTCACCTGAGTCGCACGGAAGCAGAAACTCGAAAGACTTCTCGCCACCCATGTAGCCCACACCGGCCTCGGCGGCGACCACATCCAGGCCGCAGCGCTCGAAGATGCGCCGGTAGGCGGCAAACACTTTGGGGAAGAAGTTGTTGAGGTCGGCGAAGGTACGATGGAAGGAGTAGCCGTCCTTCATCAGGAACTCCCGCGCCCGGATCAAACCGCCGCGCGCGCGCTCCTCGTCGCGAAACTTGGTCTGGATCTGATACATGAACAGCGGAAGCTGCCGGTAGCTCGCCACCGAGGAGCGCACGAGCTCCACCATCGCCTCCTCATGGGTCGGCGAAAGCACCAGGCTGCGACCGAAGCGGTCACGAAAGCCGGCCATGTGCGCGCCGATCAGCCGCTCACGCCCGCTGCGCTGCCACGTCTCGGCCGGGCTCACCACCGGCGCAAGCAGCTCCTGACCGCCGAGCGCGTCCATTTCCTCGCGGATAACGGCCTTGATACTCCGGATCACGCGCATGCCGAGCGGCAGGTAGGCAAACAGCCCCGGCCCGGTCTGTCTGAGATAGCCGCCCCGCGCCAGAAGCCGAAAGCTCGGTACTTTGGAACCGTGCGGAGCGCGGCGCAAGGTGGTGGCGAACAGTGCGCTGTGACGCATGTTGGCGTATTGTAGTTTCAGCCCTACCGGTCGTCAAGGAGCCGCTTGACAGCGACCGAGGCCGCGCATACGCTGTACGAGCCAAGCCGATAAAACATACACGAATAGGAGACTGAAACGATGAGTATGATCGAGTACGTGGAAGCACGGGAGATACTGGATTCGCGCGGAAACCCTACCATCGAGGTGGATGTTGTGCTCGAGGACGGCTCGCTCGGACGCGCCGCGGTCCCTTCGGGCGCCTCAACCGGCGAACACGAAGCGGTAGAGCTGCGCGACGGAGATAAAGACCGCTTCCTCGGCAAGGGCGTGCAGCGCGCGGTCGAGAACGTCAACAACATCATCGCCGCCGAAGTGGAAGGGCTCGACGCCTACGATCAGGTCGATGTGGACCGCACCCTCATCGAGCTCGACGGCACCGAGAACAAGGGCAAGCTCGGCGCCAACGCCATTCTCGGCGTTTCAATGGCCTGCGCCCGCGCCGCCGCCGATTCGCTCGGGCTGCCGCTGTTCAAGTACCTCGGCGCTTACAAAGCCACCACGCTGCCGCTGCCGATGGCGAACATCATCAACGGCGGCTCGCATGCCGACAACTCGGTGGACTTTCAGGAGTTCATGGTGATGCCGGTTGGGGCCGAGAGCGTGCGGGAGGCGATCCGGGCCATCGCCGAGATCTTCCACAGCCTCAAGAAGGTGCTCGGAGGGCGCGGCTACAGCACCGCCGTCGGCGATGAGGGCGGGTTCGCGCCGAACCTCAAGAGCAATGAGGAGGCGATTGGGGTCATCGTCGAGGCCGTGGAGAAGGCCGGCTACAAGATGGTGGACGACATCATGATTGCGCTCGACCCGGCCGCGAGCGAGTTCTACGACACGGCCAAGGGCAAGTACGTCTTCAAGAAGAGCGACGGGCGCGAGCTCAGCTCGGAAGAGATGGCCGATTTCTGGGCCGACTGGATCAACCGCTTCCCGATCATCTCCCTCGAGGACGGCATGAGCGAAGACGACTGGGACGGCTGGAAGGTGCTCACCGACAAGGTCGGCGACCGGTGCCAGCTCGTGGGCGACGACCTGTTCGTCACCAACACCCAGCGGCTCGCCACCGGCATTGAGCGCGGCATCGCCAACTCCATCCTGATCAAGGTAAACCAGATTGGTACCCTCACCGAGACCTTTGAAGCGGTGGAGATGGCCAAGCGCGCCGGTTACACCGCGGTTGTGAGCCACCGCAGCGGCGAGACCGAAGATGCCTTCATCGCCGATCTGGTGGTTGCGCTGGAAACCGGGCAGATCAAGACCGGCTCGATGTCGCGCTCCGACCGCGTTGCGAAGTACAACCAGCTGATGCGCATCGAGGACATGCTCGAGTCCAACGCCGAGTTCCCCGGAATGAAGGCTTTCTACTCGATCTCACGCTGACCCCTGCGGACCGCCAACAGGGTGCGGGGCAGTACAATACCGGAAGAAAGGCCGCCGGTCGCGGGAATCGCGTCTCGGCGGCTTTTTTTTGTCTGCGCGTGCCCTACCGGCGCGGGTTACGCGCCCGCGGCGCGGGCAGGCTAACGGGGTGCGGTCAGGCTACGGGGAGATGTTGAAGCTGCGGTAGATCCCCTGATACTCAATGTTCGTGACGTCTACCCGATCAACCCTTGCGCCGGGCGGCCCCTCACGAAGGCGCTTTACAAAGCGTTGCACCCGGTCGGCCGGCCCTTCGCAGGTCACCTCCACCGAGCCGTCGAACTCGTTACGCACCCACCCGGCAACGCCGAGGCGGCGCGCCTGTGCCTGAACGAAAAAACGAAAGCCCACACCTTGCACGCGCCCGTGAATCCGTGCATGAATTGCCGTGTTCTCCGCGTTCTTAGCGCTCATACACCTGAACTGCTGCTACCCTGACCCGGCCGGTCTTAGACCGGCCGTGACGTCTCGTTCCGGCCGTCCGTCTCGGTCACACCGAGCGTTGCGCCGCGAGCTGCTCGATAAGCTGCGGGAGCTCTTCCATCTTCAACGGCTTAGCGAGAAACGCATCAGCCCCCGCTTCCATCATCTCGTTCTCTACGTCAGGCTCGGAGATCCCGGAGATCGCAAGCACGATCGGCTTCACAGCCGGGCTGTCTTCCTTGATCTTCTGACACAGCTTCCGCCCGTCGATCCCGGGCAGATCAACGTCAAGCAGCACCATGTCCGGCTTCGACTCAGCAAGCATCTTACCAGCCTCGAAGCCGTCGAACGCCTGCTCGAAGGTGTAGTCCGGATATTTCTTTTCCAGAAACTGCTTGAGCGTGTTGTTGAACTCCTGGTCGTCGTCGACGATCAACACGACCTCGATGCTCTTCTGCTGTTCCAGTATCTCCTTGAGCTCCTGCGGCAGCCGCATTCCGCGTGAATGCAGGAAATCCACCAGATCTTCGGAGTATACGCGGTACTGCCCGCCCGGGGTCGTGAACGCCTTCAGGTAACCGTTCTTGATCCAGTTAATTGCGGTTTGATTGACGACGCCGCAGATGTTCGCAACCTCAAGGGCCGAAAATATCCGCACTTTTTTGTCCGTCTTCGCCATCTTCATACCTCACTACGTGTCCGTTAGACTACCTACCAGTGTATATGAATTATATCCAGAATGTCAACGGATTATTCAAAGGAAAAATCGTTTTTTTCCAAATTGTTCAGCGCCTGTACGGCCTCGCGCGCCTCGGCGAAACCGAATCCCCGGCGCACGAGCCGCCGGATCGCCGCTTCCGTCGACCCTCCTGAGGAACGCCAACTGCGCTCGGCGGCGCGCCGCAACGCGGAGGCCACCAGCGTTTCCCGTTCCTCATATATCTCCACCACGCAGCGCTCGGCGATATCCCGCGACACACCGCGCTGCAGGAGCCCGGCGACCAGCTGAACGCGCCCCTCGGTCCGCTTTCGCAACCGCGCCTCAACCCACAAGCGGGCGAAGCGCCGGTCGTCTATGATGCCGCGCTCTTCCAGATCGTTCAGCGCATTGCGAATCGCGTCATCGGGGAAGCGCTTGCGCCGCAGCTTGCGCTCCAGCTCTGCTCGCGAGTGTTCCCGGCGAGCGGCCAGATCCAACGCCTTTTCGCGCGCGCCGGTGAGCTCGCTCGCACGGATTACCTGGTCAAGCTCTACCCCGTCGAGCGTCAACCCTTCACACAACCGCCGGCGCGCAACCACCTCGCCGTGAACCCAAAAAGAAGCGCCGCTGTCGAGTAGCATTCTGTACTCGTCCGAGCGGCGCCTTCGCTGCTGCAATCCGACTATGGTGTGATTATCGCTTCGAGAACTGGAACTTGCGGCGTGCGCCCGGCTGTCCATATTTCTTGCGCTCCACCATGCGCGGGTCGCGTGTGAGAAACCCGTTCGCACGCAGTGGCTTGTGATTTTCCTGTTCGTGCGCGGCTAGTGCGCGTGCGATACCGTGCCGAATAGCTCCGGCTTGGCCCGCAAGGCCGCCCCCGCGCACGTTGATCACCATGTCATAACTGCCCTCAGAGTCCGTCACCGCCAGCGGCTGGTTCACCATGTACAGGTGCGTCGGGTTCGGGAAGTACTGGTCGGCCGGACGCCCGTTGACGGTGACCCCGCCGCCGCCACGGCGAAGATAGACTCGTGCGACTGAGGTTTTGCGCCGCCCGATGCCTACTGCTAAGTTTTCTGCTGCCACGTAGAAACTCCTCTTCTGTTGTTACAGTTCAATCGGCTCAGGCTTCTGAGCCCGGTGCGGATGCGAACCGCCGGCATACAC
>PUNW01000274.1 GCA_003552665.1 Spirochaetaceae bacterium
GCTTCTCGCGCACGAACCGAGCGGCCCCCTCGTCTCCGACAAAGGTAGCGATCTCTTCGTTGTACACATTCTGTCCGTCTATCCAGACCGTGGAGTGCATCTCCTCGTGAATGATTAGGTTGGCGAGGCGGTAATCACTATAGTCGGCCATGAAACTGTAGACAGGGTCAGGGAAATAGCCGAGGCTGCTGAACGCGTCGACGCGACGTACGAGCACATCGTACCCTTGCGCACGCAGGCTGGTGGCGACAGTTCGGGCTTGTATGGAGTCAAAGAAGCCGCGATAGAACAGATTGCCGACGACCGGGTAACTCCAGGACACGCGCTGCATGCGGTCATCGTGAACCTTGGATATGACCGACAGGAGATAGTCACGCTCGAGCTCGGTGTAGCGCGTGAAGTTGTCACTTTGATCGAGCCCGAGCTCTTCATGCGCAAAGCGGCGAATTTGCGCGACACGATCGAACAACCGTTCGGTCTCCTCATCGAGGTCGCCGCCCGCGCGCAAGGCGCTAATCTCCTCTGCAAGCACGACGGTGCGAACATAGCCGATGCCCTGGTGGACGAAGTACTGCCCGTCGAGCCCAAAATAGATGCCCAACAATACCAAAACAGCCGGTACGATGCCGGCCGCCACGCCAACTCGTCTCATCATCGCTTCAACACCTCTGGTTTCAACTTCGCAACCCGAAGCGGGTTTTGTCAAGACTTTGTCAAGAATTTGTGGCTTTACCGTCAAGGCCTGTCAAGGCTATGTCAAGGGCCGAACGGCGCGCGCATACCAACTAGTGCGCGGACCGGCAAAATTATTATCTTATGGCTAAAGTTATGGTGAAATGTCGGGAGATTACGGGCCATCGGTTGGGGGCTGCATGTGCAAGCAAACCCGGGAACGCGAACCAGAGCTCGACAGGCTGCAGATCAAAGTGGGAGGCATGGCCTGCTCGTTCTGCACCGCCACGATTCGCAAGGTGTATGAGCGCACGCCCGGGGTGCACGAGGCGCATGTCAGCCTCGCCCACGAAGAGGTGCTTCTCCGCTTCGACCCCGATGAGGTATCCGCGGACGAGCTGCGTGAAGCATTGCGCCGCGTAGGCTACACCGTCCGCGACGCCGACAAGGTCAAAGCGTTTGAAGAACAACAGGCCGAGCTCACCGCCGAGCGCAGGCGCCTGATCGTCGCCGGAGCCCTCGCCGGCGCGGCGTTGTTCTTCATGGTGGCGATGTGGGCGGAAATCATGGCGCCGTGGATCTGCCGGCTCGCCACGTTTTCGATTGCGGCGGCGCTTCAGTTCGGTCCCGGGTTTTACATTCTCGAAAAGGCGTTTTACTCGGTCCGGCGCCGCATCCTCAACCAACATGTCCTGCTCGAGATCGCCGCGCTTGCCGCTTTCGCCGGTGGCATACTCGGCTTTTTCGGCGAGCTCTCAGAGATCACCGCGTTGCAGTTTCCGATCGGCGAGTTCTTCGCCGTAGCTACCTTTCTGGTAGCCTACCACATCCTCTCAGAGTACGTATCGTTGTTGGTGAGAGTTCGAGCTTCGCTCTCGGTGCGGAAGCTTCTCAGTCTGCAACCCGATACCGCACGCGTAAAGCGTGGAGAACGATTCGTAGAGATCCCGGTTGCCGATATCCAGCGTGGCATGCGGGTGCAGGTGCGGCCGGGGGAGCGGATCCCGGTTGACGGCACGGTCGTCGACGGGCGGTCGAGCGTGGACGAGAGCGTCGTCACCGGAGAGTCCATCGCGGTATGGAAGAGCGCTGGTGACGAGGTGGTCGGCGGTTCGGTCAACCAGGCCGGCGGTTTGACCGTTGAGGTCACGAGGGTCGGCGAAGAGAGCTTCCTGCACCAGGTCGCGCGTCGAATCGATGAGGCGCGCGCAATGAAGCCCGGCATTCTGCAGTTGGTGGATGCCGTGCTGGTGTACTATGTGCCGGCCGTGCTCGGTTTTGCGGTGCTGGGGTTCCTGCTGTGGAGCGCGGGCGCGTGGGCCGTTGCCGGTCAGCCCGAGCTCGCCCGCGGGGTCTACGCCGCGCTCGGGGCCCTGGTTCTCGGTTACCCGTGCGCGCTGGGGATGGCAACCCCGCTTGCCATGATTCGCGGCGGCGGGATGGCGGCCGAAAAGGGAATCCTGATTCGAGCCGGTGAAGCCTTTGAAGTGATCAAGGATATCCGCCGAGTGGTGCTCGACAAGACCGGCACGCTCACCGAGGGGAAGCCCGAGGCAACAGACGTAATGGCCGTCGAGAACAGCGACGAAGAGCAGGTTGTCGCCTGTGCGGCCGCGGTGGAGGCGGTATCAGAGCATCCGCTCGCTGCCGCGGTGCTCGCCGAGGCCGCGCGGCGCCGCATCAGTCCGAGCAGTGCGACCGATTTCGAGTCGCTAACCGGCCGCGGGGTACGCGGCCGCGTCGGCGAGGACACCGTGATAGTCGGAAAGCCTGAGCTCCTGGAGATCGAGCTCGGGTGCGACCTTACTCCGGTGCGCCGCGCGCTCGAGCGCCTGCAGGAAGCCGGCAAAACGGTGGTTGTTGTGGGGCGGCGGCCGGCCACTGCACCCCATACTGCTTACCAACTCCTCGGGCTGATCGCGGTAGCCGATCCCCCCAAGGCGGACGCGCGCGAAACCGTAGCGCGCCTGCAGGCAGCCGGGATAGAACCTGTTATGGTGACCGGCGACAACGAAGGCACCGCCCGCGCGGTCGCCCGCCAACTCGGAATCGAGCGCGTACAGGCCCGGATGCTTCCGGGGGACAAGAGCGAGCAGGTTCGTGAGCTGCAACGGGATGGTGTGCGAGTGGCGTTTGTCGGCGATGGAATCAACGACGCACCCGCGCTCACCCAGGCCGACGTCGGAATCGCGATGGGCGCCGGGACAGATATCGCAATCGAGGCTGCCGATGTGGTGCTCACCGGCGACCGCCTGTCGGCGATCATGGATACGCTCGAGATCGGAGTTCGCTCGTATCGCAAGACCGTGCAGAATCTCTGGCTCGCCTTTGTCTTCAACGGTGTCGGCGTTCCGGCCGCCACCACCGGCCTCGTGCATCCGGTATGGGCCATGGCCGCCATGGTTGCAAGCGTCAGCGCGGTGTTGCTGAACTCCTTCGGGTGGCGCATCGTCAGGAAGCCTTCACCGGCAAGCGGATCAGGTAGCCGATAGCCGCGCACAGAAGCGAAACGATCACCAGCCCGGTACCGAGCCCGAAGATGCTGCTGAGCACGCCGAGCGCAAGCGCGATTGCCGCCGCAAAGAGCGTTTCAGCCTGCGATTCCACCGATAGCGCGGAGGCCAACGACTGCTGATCCATGCGCGAGCTGACGTAGGTGATGCCCATCGGCTTGCGAAGGTTCTCGAGCAGGTAGATCCCCAGATAGAACACCACCGCCAGACTCGGAAGCCCCGCCCAATGCAGCCCGCCGCTGAGCGCGCCGAGGCCGACTCCGACCAGCAGGGTGGCGTTGAGCGGCGTTCCGAGATCTGTGAATCGTTCGGCCAACCGTCCGGAGCGCCGGGACGCCGCCGAGGTCAGGATGTACAGCAGGCAGTAGACCACGCCGGTGATGACCGCGGTCCGCTCGTGAGCTGCCAGGCCAAGGGCAACCGGCACAGTCAGCGCGGCCGACTTCAGGATCGGCTGCAGATAGTCCTTGCAGGCCTTGTAGTAGCCGCTATACAGCGCCTGATTGGCGACCGCCCGCAGTGCTGCCGGATTGCGCATACTCGTCAGCAGCGAGCGCAGCACCCCCGCAAACTCATCGCGGACACTCTTGGTGCTGGTGTGCCGGGGCCCGTCGAGATTGCGCGGATAGCTGAGAATGAGGATGAGGTCGAGCAGATAGGGAATAATCGTGAACAGAAATACCGGTGCGTACGAGCCGTAGTGAAACACCAGCGCCGCCGCGATCAGGGCCGAAAGCGCCGCGCCGCGCTGCGACCACGAGCGGGTATGGCCGTAGTAATGGGTCCGCAGATCCTCGCGGCCCATGGCGTGCAGGTAGTCGAATATCATCGCCTTGTGCGTTCCCGTGCGGAACGCATCGCCGAAGGCATAAAACGCCATCGCGATAAACAGCATCCAGTACTCGACCGCGAAATAGAAGGTCACAAACGCGAAGACGTACCCCACAAACGAGGCAACCATGGTCAGCCGCCGTCCAAGCGCATCGGCGATCAAGCCCGACGGCACTTCGGTCACGTTGATAAGGATTTCGCGTGTGGCATACAGGGCGCCGATCTGCGTATACGAGAGCCCCTTCTCGAGAAAGAACAGCATCAGAAACGGCTCGTAGAACCGCAGATTCTTGAGAAAGCCGTACGCACAGAACTTGTAGTATTGGCGATCTCTGACGAAGCCGCCGCCCTTCTGCCTGCTGCTCATCCCAACCTCTCAGCGCCGCTGCGCGTTACTTGACCGATACGCTCCGGGCAGAATAGTATCGCATTGCGATATCGTGTTCGGATATTAATCGCTGGCGGTGCAGTCGTCAAGACGCGGGATAGTGAGCGCAGAATGTCGGGTATAGAGCTTACGCGAGAGTTCTTTCTGGGGTTCATCAAGCTCCATATTCTCCATCACGCAGCACGGGAACCGGTCTGCGGGGTCGGCCTCGTCGAAGAGCTCGGGAGGCACGGGTATGAGCTGAGCCCCGGCACACTCTACCCCACGTTGCATGCGCTCAATCGGGCAGGTTATCTCGAGCACCATGAGCGGACGGTGCAAGGCAGA
>PUNW01000080.1 GCA_003552665.1 Spirochaetaceae bacterium
ACGACCCGGTGATGCCCTCGCCCATCCCGGAGCTTCACCCCTCCAAGCTGCGCGACGCTATCCGCGAGCTGAAAACCAAACCGTCCAAGGTTTCGAAGGGCCTCGCGCTCGATGCCTCGTTTGACCGCATCGCGTACCGGCTGGTGCGGCACGGTTTCATGTTCGTTTCTCACACCGGGCAGCACCGCTTCTTCCGCATGCCGCACTCGCATGAGATCGAGCAGACCAACTACCGGTTCTGGCGCGCGATGTAGGCCATTCACGCGGACAGCGCGTCGAACCGCCCGCCGCGCACACACAACCGGGCCGCTCATGCCCAGCGCGCGCACGGGCCACCGCGCTCACACAGCCGACGCGCGCACGGGCCCGCCGCGCTCACGCGAGCGCCGAGCTGAGCTTTGCGCCCGCGCGTTGGATCTCCGCCTCCGGCACGCAGGCGCTGAGCCTTACCGAGCGGCGGTAGGCCTCGCCGCCGAACACGGTTCCAGGAACATACAGAAGCGGGTCCTCCCCTGCATGCATCACCGCGCGGAACTCGTTCTCGTCCTGGAAGCGCTCCGGGATCTCGGCAAAGAGATAAAACCCGCCCTGCGGGTACGCGAACCGGAAACCGAGCGGAGCGAGGATCTGACCAAGCGCGACGGCACGCCGCTCGTACTCTCGCGGGTCAACGTGCGGCCCGATGCCGATGCGGGCGAGCACGCGTTGCTGGAGCGCCGGAGCGTTCACCACCCGCATCCGCAGTGCGGCCGACAACGCGGCACTGAAAACAGCCGAAGACTCCTCGCCCGCCGCAAGCTGTGGGTGCGCCGCGAGGTAGCCGATTCGCTCGCCGGCGAGCCCCAGGGACTTTGACAGCGAGCTCACAAATACGGTGTAGGGATAGTGCTTCACCATCGGGGCGAACTGATGTTCTCCGAACACGATCCGGTGGTAGGGCGAGTCTTCGAGCACTACAACAGCCGTCCCGAGCTCATCGCGTTTGCGGATCAGGAGATCGGCGAGCGCGCTGAGCTCCTCAGCGGTGTAGACAGCCCCGGTAGGGTTGTTGGGCGAGTTGAGCACCAACAGACGCGTAGCCGGTCCTATCGCCGCCTCGATCGCTTCAAGGTCCAATCGGTAGTCAGCCGTGGCAGCGACCGCTCGGCAGCGGGCGTGCTGTCCGCGGATGAGCGTCTCGTACTCCGGGAAATAGGGAGCTACCAGCAGAGCTTCCGGCGTAGTGTCGCGCTGCTCACCTGCTTCGCCTGCTTTCCCGGCGACACCGGGCTCTTGCTCTCGGCGCCAGAGCAGCGTCGCAATGACGATATCAAGCGCGTTCGCCGCCCCGGCGGTTATCATCACGTGCCGCGGCTCGAACGGCACGTCGAGCTCCACAGCGAGCTCGGCAGCCACGCGCCGGCGAACCTCCGGGAACCCGGCGTTCGGCATGTAGCGATGCAGGTTTTCCGACGAGTGCTCGCACTCCTTCACCACTTCCCGCAACGCCCGATAATAGGCGGGCGGCGGCTTCACGTCGGGATTCCCGATCGAGAGGTCGATCGGCTTCCGGCCTTCGGCGCGGTACCGCACGCCGAGATTGAAGATCTCGCGCACGCTCGCGCCGCGCGCGTAGAACTCCCGTAGGTGTTCGAAATCTACGTTCATTCCTCGGTGCTTTCCGACAGAAACGCCTCAACCTGCAGCCTGTCACTGCGACTGAGAAACCGCACGATGTTCCGCCGTACCTCCGGAGTGAGCTTCTCGAGCGAGATCCCCACAAACGCTTCGTGGCCGGTGCGAAACTCCCACTCCTTCAGTCCCCGCACCACTTCCTCCGGAGGATTGAGCCGTGGATTACGCAGCCTGATCATCAGCCGGTGGCGTTTGGTCTCCACCGCGTGCGCTCGCGACAGTTTCAGCGAGACCCCTGACAACGAGATATCCTGCACGTACCCGATCTCTTCCGTCTCCCCTGATTCGGTCTCCAAGAAAAGCTTCCATTCCGATTCGACGCGCGGGTACACGCGCCGTTCTGGCTGAGTCATCTGCAACCCCTCCTTGCCTCAGGTCTCGCCGTTCTCAACGTACTCACGAATGAAACGAGGCAGCACGTTAAGAAAGGCCGCTTCCTCGCATACCGAATAACTATCACAGTACACCCGGCACAACTCCCGGTTCGGGAGAAGCCCCGCGACGTCTTCGGAGAACTCCGCCTTCAGCCGGTTCAGGAAATACATTCGTACGGTCCCGATGTTCTTCACGTCCTGGCTGCCTCGATAGGTGCAGTCGAAAAACAGTTTCACCTCGTTATAGGTGCTCTCGGAGATGTTGATCAGCTCTTCCTCGCTCGCGCGCTCCATCCGCGAGGCGATGTTCACCGAATCACCCCAGATGTCGAACGTCTGCTTCTTCGATCCGATAACGCCGGCGATGCACGGACCGCTGTGAATCCCGATCCGCACCGCCCAGTTGTTTAAGTCGATGCCGGGCGCGGAGGCAGGCTGCTCGCTACGCTCCTCCTTGAGCAGGTGCTGTATGTGCAACGCCGCGAGGCAGCAATCAACCGCATGCGTCGGCTTTTTGTGCGGTATCCCGGATACGCACATATACGCGTCGCCGATCGTCTTGATCTTCTCGATCTCGAAATCGTCCATCACCTGGTCGTAGAGTGTTACGTAGTGATTCAACCGCCGGATGAGGGTCACCGGGTCGAGATGGAACGAGATACGCGAGAAACCGACGACATCGGCAAATAGGATCGTAGCATGCCGAAAGACTTTGGGGTGCACTTCCTTGTGCGCTACCAGCTCATCGGCGATATAACGCGGCAGCAGGCTGTATAGCGTGGCCCGGTACTCCTCGACGGATCTCAGATTACTCATCAGATCTCCGGCAAGTCCTCAAACACCACGCGCTCGCCGATATCCGGCTCATCAACATTGAGTAGGATCGGGAGCGTCTCCTGTTGCCAGTCATCGTCCTCGAGGCGTTTGACGAAAACCGGCCCATCCACCTGAGCGATGATCAGCTCGGTGATATCCATGATGATGTAGAAGCCGTTGGAGTTGCAGAAACTCAGCTCCCGAAAGTCGAACTCCACCGACTCCAGATTCTCTTCCGGGATCAGCCGTTCCAGATCCGCGATATACCCTTGTAGGTGCTTATAGGGATAATCGATACGGATCACACCGCTGAAGGTCATGATCAGCTTCTTTCCGTCACGCTTGGCCACGGAGCTGAACACACTTGCCCCGCCATCCATGATTTCGCCGTAAGCCAGTACTTTCACAGCAGTCCTCCTAAGGCGATCCGCGATTCAACGGTCAGGTACGGAGCGTCGTACATAGCCGACAACTCGAACTTGTTCTCCGCGGCCAGACGAATGAGCCCCAACCCGCCGCGCAACCGTTCCTTTCGGCGCTCGCGTATCGTCGCTGCAAGCAGCTTCCGGGGGTCATCGCTGGTCGAGATCCGCTCAATTCGGCTGCGCACCGCCTCATACTGTTCGGGCGCGGCGACATTAGTTACCCTGATAACCAACGACTCGCGGTCGATGCCGGTCTCCAACACTATCTTGCTATGCTCGTCCGCGGTGTTCACGATCGCGTTGTTCACCAACTCGGTGATCACGATATTGGCTTTCTTGCTGATAATCCGCGGGAAGAAGGCGCCGATGAGCTCGTCGGCAAACGAGGCGAGCAGGCCGCTCAAGTCGCCGATGAAGTTGCGAACCGGCGACAGCTCGTAACGGGTGGAGATACAGGTGTTTGTGAGGTCCTTCTCGGTCACCGTCATAATCACTTCCTGCGCAATTACTTCCTGCGCATGATCAGCAATGTGAGGTCGTCGGAATCGGCCGAGCGAAACGCATTGTAATCCTCGACCACGGTAGCGAGAATCTCGTCCACCGGCTTGTCGGCATTCCGACTGATCATCTCGTTCAGCCGTTTGACCCCAAAGTCCCTGCCCTCGGCGTCCTGCGCCTCAATCATGCCGTCGGTGTACAGCGCCAACAGCTCGCCTGAAGCGAACGACAACACGTGCTCGCTGAACGGCCGGCGCCGCAGCCCCAGGAACGGATCGCCCTTCTCAAAACGCACGCTGTCGTTCGCACGCACCAGCAAACCGAAGCCGCCTCCGCACACGTATCGAATCCGCTCGGGCTCGAACACAACGAAGTTCACCGTGGCATACTTCTTCACACGTCGTAGGAAATCGTGGGCGGCAACGTTGACGGTTTCCACGATCGGCTTGGGGGACTCATGATGCTCCATCACCCCCATGAAGCTCGCCTTGAGATAGGTCATCACCAGCGCCGCGGAAACCCCATGCCCGGAGATATCGAAAACGCCCACAGCGTATCCGCCGCTTTTGGTGTTGAAGAAGTCGTAATAATCGCCGCCCACATCCCCTAACTGCCGATGGTGGACCGCAACCTCGAGCTCTGCCGCCATGCGCGCCGGCTGTTCGGGTAAAAACGTCCTCTGGATCTGGCTCGCCACCGAAAGGTCTTCCTGGATGATCGAGTAGGCGCGTTGGAGCTCGCGATCTTTTTCGTCCAGCCGTTCATAGGCCTTTTTCAAGTTCTCGTTGGTAGCGGCCCAGAACGCCCCATCGCGCTCCTGCTTCTTCAACAGACCCTTGTACTTGCGAAACAGCTTCGCCAGTTCCGCGTCGGTCAGGTCATCCTTGGTCGGAGGTGTGCTCGATGCCAGAATCTCGTCCAAACTCAT
>PUNW01000066.1 GCA_003552665.1 Spirochaetaceae bacterium
GCCAACACGCGAGGGATTTTCGAGAAGTACGGCCTCGATGTGGAGGTTCAAAGCGTACGGTCCGGAACCGAGATCATCGCGTTTCTCACGCAGGGGCAGATCGATGTAGGCGGTATCGCGATCGTGGCTTCCACCTGGAACGCGTGGAACCGTGGCCTCGATGTGCGCATCATCGCCCCCGGAGCGCTCGAGCCGCGCAGCGGTAGCCCCACCAAGATGCTGGTACGGTCCGACTTGTGGGAGTCCGGCGAGGTGCGGTCGGTGGCCGACCTCCGTGGACGGCGCGTTGCGATGGCGGGAGGCCCCGGCAGCGGCGGTGAGTATCTTGCCTCTAAGGCGTTGGAGCGCGGTGATCTCACGATTCGGGATGTGCAGACGCTCAATATCGGAAACCCGGATATGCCGGCCGCCTTTGCAGGGGGCTCGATAGACGCGGCCATTCTTGGGTCCCCGTTCGCAGACCAGGTGCTTAGCAGTGACGACGCGGTTGTGCTCGAGGAAGACCTCACACCCGAGGCGATGACCGTAACCTTTGTGGGCTCCGGCCGCTTCGTCAACGAACGCCCTGAGGTAGCGCGACGTTTCGTCCTGGCCCTGATGGAGGCGGCGCAGATGATGCAGGGAGACGACTACCTTTCTACCGAGAACATGCGCGCGTACCTGAGCCATATCAACACTACCGAGGACGCGATCCGCACCGGCGCCCCGGTAATCTATGACCCCGACCAGGAAATCTCGCTGGAAGGATTGCGCGACGTCGAGCGCGTCCATCGCCGGAACGGTCGCACCCAGTACACGAGCCCGTTCGATCCCGCCGATGTGACCGATCTCTCGTTTGTCGAGTGGGCACGAGACCAGGTTCAATAGGCTCACCAGGCACTAGCGGAATGAGCGAGTTCCCAGTCAAGATTCGCGCCGGCGGGGTCGGCAAACAGTTTGCGAGTGCGCATGGGCCGGTAACCGCGCTACAGGAGTTCACCCTTGAGGTGCACGACGGCGAGTTTCTCTGCTTAGTGGGCCCGTCCGGTTGTGGAAAGTCGACCTTTTTGCGCATCCTCGCCGGGCTACTGGACGCCGGGTCCGGCACGATCGAGATCTTCCGGGAAACCGAGGCCGATCGACCCTTGACCAGCATGGTGTTTCAGGAGTACGCGGTGTTCCCCTGGAAGACGGTAACCGAGAACGTTGCGTTCGGGCCCCAGATGCGCGGTATATCGAAAGCAGAACGCACCGAGACCGCGCTCACCTGGATTGAGCGCGTGGGGCTCAAGCGCTTCGCCGACCACTACCCGCACCAACTCTCCGGCGGGATGCGCCAGCGCGTGGGAATCGCTCGGGCGCTGGCAAATGACTCCGAGATTCTGCTAATGGATGAACCGTTGGGGGCGCTCGATGCACAGAACCGCACCGTTCTTCAGGAGCAGCTTCTGGAGCTCTGGCAAGAAGGGCGCAAGACCGTGCTGTACGTCACGCACAGTATTGAGGAGGCGGTGCTGCTAGGAGACCGGGTGGTGCTCATGACGGCGCACCCCGGCACGGTGAAGACGGAGTTTTCGATACCGCTGCCGCGCCCGAGAAGCCTCAAGACCACCGCCGAGCCCGAGTTTGCGCAACTGAACTACGCGATCTGGGAATCGCTGCGAGACGAAGTGCAGCGAAGCATCGAGGAGGGACGATAATGCCGGCTCCCGTGCTTGTTCAGTCCACGGACCTCAGCACACCGCGAAGGCGCCTGATCGTGGCGCTGGGGGTGTTTCTCGTTCTGAACGCGGTGGTCACCGTGCTCTCGGCCTGGGCCTATCTGTGGTGGGCGATCGCGGCGGTCAACTTCGTGCTGCTGGTAGTGATCGCCGAGAACGCGGCGCCGCTGATTCCCGGCACACGCCTGCCGGCATACGAGCGCGCTCTCGCGATCGTGTTCCCGCTCTTGCTTCTCGTTGGGTGGGAGCTGCTGGTGGCCGGAGATATCCTGAACCCCAACTGGTTCCCTCCGCCCAGTCGCATCGCGGGGGCGGTCTGGGGGATTGCAACCGAGC
Source organism: Spirochaetaceae bacterium (assembly GCA_003552665.1). Taxonomy (GTDB): domain Bacteria; phylum Spirochaetota; class Spirochaetia; order DSM-27196; family SLAA01; genus B1Sed10-166. Next base: position 2,037 of record PUNW01000066.1, read on the forward strand.
AGGATCAGTTCACCGGCACTTCCTTGTTCGGCCGTCCCTGGCGGCTGCCGCAGTACATCGCGGAAGACGGGCCGGCGGGAACACAGACCTTGATACAGGAGAGTCACCTTTTTGCGACGTTGCTGCGCGTTTTCGCCGGGTTCCTCATCGGTACAGCCCCCGGATTGGTGCTGGGTGTGGCGATGGGCATTAGCGGTACAATCAGAAAAATGATCGACGCCACCCTTTCGGCGTTTTATGTGCTGCCCAAAATCGCGATATTTCCGATCATGATGCTGGTCTTTCCCAACCCGTTCGGCGAGGGCCCCAAGATCGCGGTGGTGGCTATATCCGCGTTCTTTCTGGTGACGATCAACACAATGGTAGGAGTGCGCGATATCGAGCCGGTGCTGATCGAGGCCGGCCGCAACTACGGCGCGCGGGGATTGACGATGCTTCGACACGTGATCATCCCCGCGGCGATGCCGGTGATCTTTGCCGGGCTTCGATTGGCGCTCGGCACCGCCTTGATCGTGATCATCGCGATTGAGTTCGTTCGCTCCCAGACCGGCGTAGGATTCCTCACCTTCTATTACTGGGAGATATTGGCGCCGGAAAAGATGTACGCCGGACTCGTGGTGGTCATGTTCCTTGGGGTAGGCCTCACCGCCGGACTCACCGCGTTGGAACGCGCGGCGATGCCATGGCGACGCGAGCGGCGCACACGACGCAATGCCTAATTCACAAGGCCCGATTCAACCGCCGTATTGATATTCCCGGCGCGCGTTGCTATACTTTGCAATGTCAAGTGATGGGCGATTAACTCAGTGGGAGAGTGCTACCTTCACACGGTAGAAGTCGGCAGTTCAAATCTGCCATCGCCCAGTGTGTTCTCGAGGCGAGAACCGTATGAGTCCGCAGGCCGCCGTAGGCGGTCTGCCGGCGCCCAGTTTGTCCTCATGGAGAGGACCAGGCCGGCTGGAGCCGGTCTGCCGGCGCCCAGTGTGTTTCCCAGGGAAAGCCAAGTACCTCTATCGGATGCCGAAACGCTCAACGAGCGCATGTACACTTAGTAGTGGTGGGCTTCAGGAAGCAGAGAGCGCCGAACTCGCCCGGCTCTTCAGCTTGCCTGTGGAACGACTCGAAACCGGTTTAACAATGACGATAGTGCGTGAAACAGCTAAAGAAACTTACCTTTTCTGGTCGATGTGTCAAATCAGTTCGCTCGGTTATTGACACGCACGCCCTAAAAAGCTAATATTATTAATACTATTGTGCGTAACAGTCAAGCTACTGGCACAGTGAACCTATCGACGTTTTTTGCGACCCACGCTGTGTTCACGGTCGAGGATCTGCGGCGGTATTTGGCCGAACGGGGCTCGACGAATCAGAACACCAGAAAATCACTCCTCGCCTACTACCGGTCGAAAGGCCGCGTCATCTCGGTACGAAGGGGGGTATATGCAACGATTCCGCTCGGTCATGATCCTGAGACCTACCTCGTCGATCCCTACCTCGTCGCCGCCAAGTTAGCGGATGACTCCGTGCTCGCCTATCACACTGCGTTGGAGTACCACGGCAAGGCGCACTCAGCGTATCGTCGGGTTATGTACACCTCCCAAACGAGAACGCAGGCTACTCAGTTCCGAGGCCATGAGTACGTCAGAGTTCCGGTGCCGCACGCATTGCAAGAAGCCAACCAACCCATGTTCGGCGTAGAGTCTCATCATCAAGATGGCGTGGAAGTCCGGGTCGCCGGCTACGAGCGGACGTTTGTTGATGCCCTGGACCGGCCCGACCTAACCGGCTCCTGGGAAGAGATCTGGCGATCTCTTGAATCCGTCGAGTTCCTGAATCTCGACCAGGTTATCCGTTACGTGAAGCTACTGGGGAACTCGACTACCGCGGCCAAGGTAGGCTTCTTTCTCGATCTGCATCGCGAGTCGCTCCTGGTAGAAGACGATACTCTCAAGTCGCTCAGAAGCCTTATACCAAATCAGCCACACTATCTGATTCGCAGTTCCCGATCTGGATGCAAGCTCGTGACAGGGTGGAACCTTCTGGTGCCGGAGGAGATACTCAACCATTCTTGGGATGAAGTGCTATGAACGTTTCCCGTAACGACGTCATTGAGATAGCCGCCGATACGGGTTTCGATTCCCTAATGCTCGAAAAGGCAAGACTGATACCGACACTTCATGGCTCGGTCGCACCGACGGGTCTCGTGGCCTCCGAGTATGGAGATGCCCTTGTTGACGAGTGCAAGGCGTACCTTTCAACGGTGCTGCCGCTGAAGAAGGGGCGTATTGATGGTTCACTCCTCACGGATGATCCGGAACTTGAGCGGCGCATTGAGGGCCACCCGTGGCTCCAATGGAAGGCGATCAACGTCCGAAAACACAAGGGGCTCACCGAGTAGTCCAAGCGAAGCGAGCTCCTCTTCACCCCTCACGGCGGCATAGAGCGCGGGTACCACGATGCTTGGCAGAATGGCCCGCATAGAGTTCGTCTGCACCAGAGCAACCGCTTAGGATACATCTCCGCTCGCTCGTTAAGGCCGAGTAGTGAGTCCAAGCCGTGAGTCTGCCGAATCCGGTCCGGGACTATCCGTGCTCGTCTCTTTGTGTTTCGCTCAGAATGGAACTATCAGTCAGGCCCTGCACCGAATCGACGACAACC
>PUNW01000159.1 GCA_003552665.1 Spirochaetaceae bacterium
CCGGCCACCACCGCGGGCGGTGTCACCGGATTCCAGTACTCGTTCTGTTGCCGGCCGTACCAGAGCGCCCGCTCGAGCACCGTAGCGGAGTCGCCGTCGTAGATCAACACCAGAAGCGGACACTGGGCCTCACCCTTGAACACGAGTTTTCCGTGCTCCCGATAGGCCGGTCCCACAACGTAGAAGCCGGTTCCTTCGGCGATTGCATGTAGTTTGGGCCAGCGCAGCACCTGCAATGGCTCAGCAGGTATTCCCGCAGCTTCATGCCCGTCACGCCCAATCTCGCCTTCGGACGGCACCATGTACACTCGCTCACCATCCATTCGGACCGCCACCGAGAGCTCCGTGCCCCGCAGCCACACCGTATCCTGGCCCTGAATGGCTTCTAATGCGCCGGCGAAGCGGAACACGCCGAGGCGTTCCATAGGGATTCCCACTCTGCCCTGAACCTGCGGCGAAAGAAACGCCAACCGTGCCGCCTCGGTCACACGCGCACGAAACCCGCGCCAGCGCCGGCGCACCGCTACCGCGCCGAGGCCGGGGATCACGAGATAGCACAGCGAAGCGATGGCGATTATGAGCAACAGCTGTCGCATTACTTGTGTAACCCCAACAATTTGTTTAGGTTAGGCCTTAGTATGGTTGAACGAATGATTGTTGGGCCTCTCTACACGAACACGTACATCGTATCCACCGGGAAGAAGGAGTGCTTCCTGATTGACCCCGGCGATGAAGCGACCAAAATCTGCTCGCGCCTGGAGTCATTGAATCTCATTCCTCAGGCGATCATCTGCACCCATGGGCATCTTGATCATACCTCAACTGCCCGCGAAATTCAAAGCCGATATCTCGCAGAGCGGGACCACCGAATCCCGATTGGAATCCACCCTAACGACGCGCCGTTTTTCGGCGACGGAGCCGAAGAGCACCATAGGGAGTGCTTCCTGCCGCTCGGCAGGCAGGCCGAGCAAGTGTTTGACCAGCTGAAAGCGGGCATCCCCACCACAGCCGACTTCTACGTTGAGATCGGCACGCCGATACTGGAATCGGACCTCGTTGCGCTGGAAACCCCCGGCCATACGCCGGGCAGTATCAGCCTTTATAGCGAACCGCGAGGCGTGGTGTTCAGCGGCGATACGCTGCTGTTCAAGTCGGTCGGCCGCACCGACCTGAACGGCAGCTCCGCCGATGCCCTCGTCAGGAGCATCTCGACGCAACTGTTCGGCTTGCCTGATGAAACCAGATTATTCCCCGGACACGGGCCGTTTTCAAGCATTGAGCGCGAAAAGACGAATAACCTGCTACTGGAAGGTGAACGTATCTTCTGAGGGCTGCTGGGCTCAGGCTAACAGACTGAATACCGCTCCGGTGTCTGCGATTCCGCCGAGCGCCGCATGCCGGCCGCCGAGCTCGGCCCCCAGGGCGGCTTGCAGCTCACGCTGGTACCTAGCGATGAGGCGGTCGATCTGTTGGGGATCTGGCGCGGCACGCGCTACTTCAGCCTCATCCGGCGTCCGCCCGCTGCCGCCGGCTACGGCCAGACGATCTATCAAGGCGTCCAAGGCCCGGAGGCGATTGACGGTATACCCGTCCTCACCACCCCCCGGCACACCCTGGAGGTGGCGAAAACGCGCGTACGTCCAGTTGCTGCGCAACGGCAAAGTTACCGGCGCACTCGAAACCCGCGCGCGCAAAATGCTGCCGACCGGAACTGTTCGAACGTCGTTAGACCCCGCGGACACGGAAGCCATACGCAGTTCCTCCATCTATAGTATACTATCGGAAGAACCGCTGTGACAGTTAACTTGGTTCTCTGTGGCTGAATCGGCAGCCCCCAGCTAGGAAACCTTCCCTAGTTGCTGCGCCGATTTCGCGCGTGTTTAGCGCTCCCGCCGCTCCTCGGCGGTCTTGCAGTCAATGCACAGCAGCGCATAAGGTATCGCCTCAAGCCGTTCGCGAGGGATGCGCTTGCCGCACTTCATGCACTGCCCATACCGCTCTGTTTCTATCCGCATCAAAGCCGAGTCGATCAGCCGAAGGCGCTTCATCTCCTGCGCGCCGAGGGCCTCTATCGTTTTACGCCCGATGTCGTCGGCGGCCAGGTCCACGAGATCCTTAGCCTCCATGGTGTCAGCCAGCTCTTTGAACTCTTCATTCTCAGCAGCCAACGACTCTAATATCTCTTTTTTTAGCTGCACAAGCGATTTACGCATTCGTTCCACAAACTCTCGATCCATATAAGATCTCCTTGCCGGGTGGCCATATTCAGAGTGGTCGGGAGCCATCATATATACGCATATTCTGCGCAGTTGTCAACCTCAATCTGCCTTGCTAAGGTGTAGGCGACCGGTAGCGAGAGCACCAGCACCCTTGACGACCGAAAAAGGAGCATGAGTATGCAGGCATCCCACCATGGACTGACGATCGAAGCCGTAAAGGGCGATATCACCGCTCAGCCCGACTGTGACGCAATCGTAAACGCAGCCAATGCGCAGCTCCGAACCGGCGGCGGTGTCGCCGGCGCGATCCATCGCGCCGCCGGCCCCGAGCTTGAACGGGAGTGTGTCCCGCTCGCGCCGATTCGCCCCGGGCAGGCGGTAATCACCGGCGCCCACAATCTGCCGAACAGGCACGTGATCCATTGCCTCGGCCCGGTATACGGCCGGGACAAGCCCGAGGAACAACTGCTGCGCGACTGCTACCAGAATGCGCTTCGGCTCGCCGAGGAACATGGGCTACACTCAGTTGCGTTTCCCGCCATCTCAACCGGGGTGTTCGGGTATCCAATCGAAGAAGCCGCCCCGGTAGCCATTCAGAGCGTAATGGACCTCGCACCGCAGCTGAGCTCTGTGCAGCTTCTACGGTTCGTCCTGTTCGGACAGCGAGATCTGGAGGTTCATGAAGCCGCGCTGCAGCGCCTGAGCGGGTGAGATAACCGCCTGAGCGGGTGAGCACCCGAGACCGCACGCCTGAAAGGCCGTTATGCGTCCACCTGAAGGACCAGGAGCTTCGACACACGCGCATTCTGCTTGATCGAGATCCGCGGCGCCCCCACGGTAAGCAGGGTTTCCAGGTAATCGCGGGTGTCTCGGAAATAGAACGTGGGGTGCGTGGCGCCGGCGTGCATCAGCCGTTCGTGCGGCTGTATATAGCCGATATGATTCACAGCGAGCCTAGGAACCTCGTTAAACCTGATAAGGTACGCACCGAACTCGAGGTCCCACCACCCGTACTTATCGTCCTCGGACCGCTTCCGGGGCGCAAGCTCATCGCGCTGCGATTCCGAATACTCGGAACCGCCTAGGTCCAGCGCGCCACCTCCTCGGAGTGCGTAGACCGATGCAACCGTGAGATCCGTCTCATAGTCGTGCTGCTGCTTACCGGAATGGATGACGTTTTCCAACAGTTTCGAGACTTCAGGCCCTGCCAGATATCTCATGATAGGTTCCCCCCTTCCCTGCCGCTGTCTGTTTCTACTTCCCGGCTCTCACAATTTACTCACGCGTGCTCCATTGTGTCACGCGTCCCCGACGCCATCAAGCGTCTCCCGAGGGTATAGCTCAAAGGCTACGTCTTGTTCAGCATTGGCGTGACGAGGGCATTGGCGTGTCGACAAGCCCCGTATTTTTCGGATGATGTGATTGCATTCGGGCAGTGATGCGCTCGCGACGCCCGGTCGCGTAGCAGTAGACGCAACCGGCGGGACAGGTGTCATAGGCTCCGATATCGACGCTCTGAACGCAATTGCAGCGTATCCGCTGACCGGGATCTTTGGGCACCTCCAGAGGTGTGCCGGTAATACATTCAATCCGCTCGCGGTCGATGCACGCCCCCTCGCCGATGCCGGTGCCGGTGAGATCGCGGATTTCGGCGCAACTCGCTATCGCAAGCCCGTAGGACGAAGCGATACCGGCGAGCTCGCTCATGAACCGGTACAGTGATCCGGCATCGTTTTCGAACCCGGTGAGCCCGGCACCGCAACGGGCGAGCTCGGCCATACGGAAGTCCAGTTTGCGGTAGTGGCGATAGATGCTGACAACGACCCTGCGAGTATACGGCGCGAGGCGGCCGGCGATCCGCTCGAATACGCTCAGGTGAAACTCCGGCCCGGTGACCTCGGTGAAGATGATCGGGTCGTAGCGCCAGACGATGCGATGGCTGCCGACACGGTCACTGACGCGCCGGAACATACTCAGGCGCGCCTCGAGCGCCGGCAACTGAGGCTCAAAGTAGCGGGGGTAGTCGAGAACGGTCCAGGTGAAATAGTAGGGTAACCCGAACCGATCGAGCTCGGGCAGGTGGGGATAGAGCGACCTTGGGTGGCGTGTCCAGAACACGAAACAGTCGACACTCTCGGCGGTCAGATCGACGCGCCGCAGTTGGGTCCGGTTGAACGGGTTAGCGACTTCACAATACCCGGCACGAATGCGGCGCATGAGCCACTCGCCGTAGTAAGCAGCAACGTCGGTTCGCCTGCTGGCGCTTACAATCACCTCAGTCGCCTCCACCCTAACCGTAGCGGATCGCTGCAGCCGGCCTCCCGCTTGAAAGAAAGGGGCAAAGGCGTTTAGCCGGTCGCCGGCTAACAGACGACGGCGAACTACACTACACGTGATACACTATTTGTCTCTGAGGGAAGGGTGCCGCCACACGACAGGTGCACGGTCCATCGCCG
>PUNW01000345.1 GCA_003552665.1 Spirochaetaceae bacterium
GCTCTGCGAGCTCGGGAATCATCTCCTGGAGCTTGTACTCGAGCAGATCGATTGTCGCAGCCTCGGTTGCTAAGCCCAACTCGTCATTGCTCGCAACCCAGACCTGTGCTTCTTCGTCGTATGAGGCGTTGATCACCAGCGATTCCACGGGTAAACAATACCACTTCGATTGGGGTCTGGAAAGGTGACGCCGGCAACCAACACCTGCATTTACATCATCAACCGGAGGCAACGCACCGGACAAAACCGAGCTGCGTTGCTTCAGTTCGCGTCCTCGTTCGAGGTTGTGCCGTTCGACGACACCGAGCTCGTCACCAACAACACCGACGAGTTCGCGAGGGTCCCACGTCTGAAGCTCGAGGATTGGACCGAGTGACGGTCGGTCAGCGTGCCGACCACAGGCCCCGTCATCGTGGAGCAACGGCGTTTACTCGCCGTGTGAGGAATCTCGTAGCAACGCCACAAAGCGCTCGATACTACGGCGGTACTCCCCAAGGGTGGAGCCGAGTCGCTTCTGAAGCAGCTGCAGACGCTCAGGGTCGAGCGTCTTCTGATACATATTGCGAAACACATGCCGGAACGAGCGAAGATCGTCGATGCGCTCGGCGAGATCTTCACTGAGTACGGCGGGTCTCACACCCTCGATCTTGAGGGTCATTCGGCGCAGAAGGTCCTTGTGCCGGGTGTCCGGGCTAAGACTGTTTTCGAAATATTTCGCGATGCGAAGGAACGAGTTCTCGATCAGATTGTAGATGTTATGGATTGTGTAGCCCAAAGCGGCCCAGTCGAGCTCGTCGGGCGTACCGGACTGAACACGCGCCTCGGCTTTTCTGTTCTTATCCGCCAGTTCTTCAAGGTTCTTGAGGTCGGACTCGAGCTCCGCGACTAAAACCTGAAGATCGGTCTCATCTGCGTTCATACAGCACACGCCCCTCTCGTTGAACACGTTCGCGAATGCTGGGATACAGCTCGTGCAGGTCGACGACATCGGTCGGCAAGTCCTGACGCAGCAGCCACGCCGCGGCACGCAGAAACTGCGGGCTGTCGAGCGCGAGATCGATGTCGCGCACCGGAATCTTTCCGGGCTGAGCCAACGAACCGAACAGCGTCACGCTCCTAACCTCGGGATCCGCCGCGAGAATACCTTCCACCAGCCTCGGAAGCTCGGCCTCAAACGCACGACGCCGCGCCTCGGCCTCGGTTCGCAGCCGTGCGGCACGTCGCTTGTGAAACGCCCGGAGCGTGGCGAGATCATCCATGCTCAAAGCATAGCTCCCGCCTCACCCGCGGTTAAGCATATGCGTATTCATCACGGCTCCTCCAGTGGTTCATAAACGCTCCCGGAGTAACTACTCGAATATCCTCGTTCTTCAAGTCGACATCCAGCATAACGTCTCGAGTATTGCCGGCTATGAGGTATTCGCTCCCGCTCGCCCGAGCAAGGTCGATGAACATGTTGTCACCCTCATCGCGCAGATTAGGTCGCCATGTGTATACGACGTTCGTGGGTCTTCCCACTGTTGCTAAGAACTGCATGATTGTCTCAACCTGCTCGCCGTTCAGGCGCAACTGCGCCATATTCTCCTTTCGGGACAGAACGTCTCGGTACTCCTGAAAAACCGGCACCGAGATTGCACACTTGTGTCCTGTCATGCAGCAATGCTCGTTTAGCGGCGCAACATGATGAGGTATCATGTCAGTTGGTTTTGCGCTACCAGAATGTTGGAACCGGGTAGCGGGCTATCTTGGCGTCGCGGGTAATGAGCGTCAGATTGTCGGTGATGGCTTGCGCAATCAATGCGCGATCGAACGGATCACGATGATGATCCTCAAGATCATGCATCTTCGGGATGTGGCGGTAATGCAGCGGTAGCTCGGCCCAGCCCAACTCGGCGAGTTCCGGCAGAAGCAGCTCCGGGTTCAGGCCTCGGATCTTTCCGAGGCCTGCCTTGATCGAGATTTCCCAGCACGAGACCGCGCTGAAAGCGATCTCCAACGAGCGGGTGCGAACGAGATCGTGAACCGCGGGTGAAAGCTGCGCGGAGTCGGCCATCCACCACAGAAACACATGAGTATCGGCCAAATAATTCATAGCGGTGGGTTCTCGAATAGTCCGGTGATTTGATCGTCTACTTCATCGAAGTCTTCGGCGATGAAGACGCTACCTTGCCACTTGTCCGGTTGCGGAGGCTTTATGCCGGCGTTATACGGCACCAACCGTGCCACCGGTTTTCCACCGCGCGCTACCACGTATTCCTCACCCTGCTCTACCTCGTGCAAGATGCGCGACAGCTGCGACTTGGCTTGATGGGTGTTCACGAACTTCATTAGCTAAGTTTAGCTAAATCCAACTTCTACGTCAATCGTTCAAATATTCCTGCACCGTTCGAGAGTTCAGCAACGCTTGCGGAGGCCCGCCGACCATAGGCGCAGACAAAGATCTTCAACAACCAGTGCAACCACGACACCGGGCATGAGGTTCGACGGACGAGCCTTCCTCTCGAAACAGGTCGACAGGAGGGATAGAAGTTGAACGTGTGAGTCGTTTCGCAAGCATTCAGCCCTGCCCCGACACTCCTTCGATTAACTCTACCAGCAGCCGTTCTAGGCGGTTCAACAGCGACGGGTTCGATGCGAAATCTTCGTCTCGGCTATTCCCATTTTTATTTACGGTCCATCATTTCGCCAAGGGTTGCGTCTACTGGAGGATCTGCATTTGGATTGGAGGGGAACCGGATGCAGGCAGCAGTGGACAAACACAACAGAAACCCACGGTGTTTTCCGGGTCGTTCACTGCGGGCAGGCCGCCTCCTTAAATGGGGTTCGACCCCGGTTTTTTTACCGGCCGCCTGCGAACGTCCCGTCCGGTTGAGCTGCGAGCTCGAAGAGGTTGATGCCGAACGCCCAGAAACCCGGCGAACATCGGAGACGGAGGTGATGAAGTATGGCACGCTATGTTGGGCTTGATTTGCACAAGCGCTTCATCGTCGCTTGTGCTTTGAACGAGGACGGTTCTGTGGCCTTTCGCACGCGATTCAACTGTAGCTCAGAGGGCATTGTACGTTTTGCGCGCGAGCATCTGAGCAGGCAAGATGCGGTAGCGCTTGAGGTGACCACGCACAGCCAGGCGGTCGCGCAGCTACTCGTCCCGTTCGTTGCTCGGGTAGTGGTATCAAACCCCACCAAGACGAAAGCGATCGCGGCGGCTACGGTGAAAACCGACGCGGTTGATGCGAAGACGCTCGCGCAGCTGCTGCGAAGCGACTTCCTACCGGAGGTATGGCAACCGGATCCTGAAAGCGAAACGCTTCGCTCGTTGGTAACTTTTCGTTCGCAGCTTGCCGGTACGCGCACACGCTACCAAAATCGTATTCGAAGCATTTTGCAGCAGCTGATGCTCGAGCTTCCCTCAAGACGACTTGATGCAGCACAGGCGCGGCGGGCCCTTGAGGAAGGCGAGCTGCCGGAGACTGAGCGGTTGCAGGTCGACACGCTGCTCACCCTCATCGATGAGACCGACCGCTCGATTACAGAGGTAGACGAGCCCCTTGCACGCTTCGCCTACGCAAGCGAGCCGATAAAGCTTCTCATGACCCTTCCCGGCATGGGGATGCTCGCCGCCTGCGCAGTGTATGCGGCGATCGGAGACATCACGCGCTTTCGTAGCTCAAACCACCTTGTCGCGTATCTTGGCCTCGCCCCCCGGGTGAAGCAGTCCGCCGGTCACACGTGGTACGGTTCGATCACGAAAACCGGCAACCGAGAGGCCCGCCGACTGCTCGTACTTGCAGCGGGACACCTCACAAGTGACGAAGGCCCCTTGGGAGATTTCTACCGACGACTGAAAACGCGCAAGCATGGCTCGGTGGCCGCCGTCGCCGCCGCGCGAAAGATCGCCGAGGTGATCTACCACATGCTCAGCAATAATGAGCCCTATCGCTATGCCGCGCCGCAGCGCACCTTGGAAAAGCTCGACCGGCTGCGCGCTCAAGCTACCGGACAGCGACGAGAAAGGCAGCCCATCGCTGTCGCACCGAAGAACGAGCCTCAAACGCCGAAGCCGGAGAACTCGCGCCGGTGTGCCGTTCGAGCGCTTAACGAAGTGTACCGCTTAAGCGGGTTGCCACCAATCGATTGGGCGGCACTAAAGGAGGGCGAGAAGCGAGTGACGCAACCGTTTGAAGAGTACGTGGACTCACTTAAGAGAAACTATGCCTATTACCGTAAAATCCGGGCAGAGGTGGCAGCTACCCCTTGACGGAATGAGAGGTGGGACGACAGTGGGCGGCCAAGGGTATAGAAGAGTCTTAGAGCGGTCTCAAAGACCGTCAAAGATCGGATGTGTGTGTCTGCGTACCGGCTACACGATCCCGTAAACGACACTCAGGAGGTTGAGAAATGCTTTTCGATCGCAGGATTTGCGTTGGGAAACTCATCTCAAGCGGCGTTGTTCTATTGGCCCTCATTTCGCCGGAATACTCATGTCAATATGACCGAGGTTGTTCCGCAGGGCTCGCGCAGATGCCACTAAACGTCTGACTAGTAAACGCCTGTCTAGTACTAGACGCTAGCCGGGAGAGCATGGAACACTCCCTCCTAGATCGACCACTGGGAGGGACTTGATGAGA
>PUNW01000260.1 GCA_003552665.1 Spirochaetaceae bacterium
CGTAGTCGCTGATCAGCTTTACGCCGGCCTCTTGCACCTGCTGTTTCACTTCGAAGGCGGCCGCGCAGTAGGCGCAGGCACCGGCAACAACATCTCTAACGCTACTATAAAGCTTGTGCAAAAGGTGCCCGCTGTCTTCGAGCGCAGGTACCCAGCGGGTGCCGCCCCCGTCGAAGATGAGCTGCACCTCGTCGCCGCTTTCCTTTGCCTCCTTGGCCAGCTCCAAAGCGTTCGCGATACGCCCGAGATCGGCGTGCGTTTCGGTATCCGCGAACACTACCACTGCGATCTTAGCCATGAATTCCTCCTTGGAATCAAAATTAGTTGTAGATGCATTTAATGTTGACCCCAAAGGTACTAAATTCACGACCGAACGGAAACCCCTGCTGTGCGGCGATTGGCGGGTGTTTAGCGGTTATCGAGTGCGCGGCGCGGGCCGCTACTCGTACTGATATCCGCCGGGGTCCGTCTCCAGCTCCACTCCTAACCCCAGCACCATCCGGTTGACGAAGTTGAAGTACGCGATCGCCAGCGTGGCATCCAGAAGCTCGCGGTCCTGCACTCCAAGGGCTTTGAGTTTCGCCGCCCATGCGCCCTCGGCGGCTGAGTCCGCCGGCGCCGCGGTCAGTTCGCGCGCGTATTCGCAAAGCGCCTGCTGTCGTTCCGTCAGGCCGGCCGCCTCATACTCGCCGTCCGCAATCGCGCGCGATATCCGCTCGTCCCAGAAATGCCGCAAGGCTTCGAAGTGATGTTGCACGCAGTAAGCGCAGCGGTTGTGTTTCGAGACGGTGACCGCGATCATCTCGCGCTCAGCGCGTGACAGGGGTGAGCGGCCGAACATGACTTGCTTGTACAGCTCCATGTGGGCCGTTATCGTAGGCGGGTTCAGGCTTTGTATCTTGTGAACCTCGGCGATCTTTCCGCGCGTGCGCGACAGGTCCTCGTAAATCGACTTGAGCTCACCTTCGGCGTCCTCAGGCTCAATGGTCTCAATGAAAGCCATCTTTTCTGCTCCTTGTGTAACTGCGCTTGTGCGCTCGGTACGGCGTCTTGCTGTGTCGAACGCGGCCGCGTGGTCGGTGTGGCCCAAGAGTACGACGGTCACGCCGCGCTGTCAAACGCAAACATAAAAACTTGTAGTTACAATGGTTTTGTGTTATCTTCCTCACGAGATGGACGTCACAATTGCTGAGCTGACGAAATCGTTCGATCAGACTCCGGTGCTGAAGAATCTGAGTCTCGAGGTGTCTTTCGGTGAGTTTGTCTCGGTTCTCGGCCCCTCCGGAGTGGGCAAGACCACTCTCCTGCGCATCCTGGCCGGCCTTGATAGCGCCGACAGTGGGCGCGTGCATCTCGGGGGCGTCGGCATAGAGAACTGGGGCGCCTCGCAGCCGGCGGTGCTGGTGTTTCAGGACTATGTTCTGTTCCCATTTCTTTCGGTTTATCGCAACGTTGCGTTCGGGCTTGCCGCGCGGCGGCTGCCGAAGGAGCAGATTCGAGAGCGGGTGACTCCGCTTCTCGAGCACTTCGGTCTCAGCGAGCAGGCGCAGCAGTACCCGGAGCAGTTATCGGCCGGCCAGAAGCAGCGCGTGGCGCTCGCGCGGGCCCTGGCTGTGGAGCCCAGGCTGCTGTTGCTTGATGAGCCGCTGGCGAACCTCGACAAAAACCTCAAGCGCGAAACCGCGCTGTACCTCCGCCGTGTGCAGCGCGAGTTTGTGATTACCACCATCTGTGTGACCCACGATCAGGAAGAGGCAATGGCGATCTCCGACCGCATCGGCGTGATGCTCGACGGCGCCATCGCTCAGGTTGGTACCCCTCGGCAGGTGTATTATCGGCCCGCCTCTCCGCCGGTGGCGCGGTTCATGGGTCCGGTTTCCACCCTGCCGTATGACCTTGTACGCGGCGGGGAGCAGCTCTTGAGACCTGAGCAGTTGAGACTGCGTAAGACTGCGAGAGGTCGCTTCGAGATTCGCGAGGTCCGGTTGCTGGGAGCGGTGCAACTGTGTGTGGTGACCCAGGGCGATGTTCCCTGGGATGTGTTCACCTCTCAGCCCGCGGCTGTGGTGCCCGGTGACCGGGTTGAGATCGAACGAGTGGTGGTGCCATTCGAGGAGGAGGACATCTATGAAGCGAGCTCGTAGACTCATCCAATGCATCATGGGTGCGGCCTGCTTGGCTGTGATCGTGAGTGCGTGTGCGCCGGCGGAAGATGTCGACGTTCGTGAGCTGGATTTCGAGGAGATCGTTGAACAGGCCGAAGGAACAGAGGTCCGCTTCGCGTTGTGGGGCGGCGATGCCCGCATCAACGAGTGGATTGATACATGGGTGGCGGCGCAGTTGCGCGAACGCTACCGGATACGGCTTACCCGCGTATCGATGGACACCCCGCAGATCGTCAATCGTTTGCTGAGCGAGAAGCAGGCGGGACGGAGCAGAGGCAGCATCGATCTCATCTGGATCAATGGAGAGAACTTCAAACGCGCGCGCGAACAAGAGTTGCTGTTGGGGCCATTCAGCAATCACCTGCCTAATCTTGAGCTTACAGACCCTGAGGAGGTCAGTCACGACTGGGGCTTTCCGGTTGACGGATATCAAGCTCCCTGGGGCCAGGCGCAGTTTGTGTTCGAGTACGACTCGGCCGAGCTCAGCGATCCCCCGGCCACTATCGAGGAGCGGGACCGCTGGATCCGCGCCAATCCCGGCCGCTTCACCTATCCGCAGCCGCCGGACTTCACCGGTGCTGCGTTCATCCGTCACCTGTTCTATCACTTCAGCGGCGGCTACGAGCAGTACCTCGACGGCTTCAACCGCGAGCTGTACGAAGAAAACGCCGCGCAGCTGTGGGAGTACCTCCGCGAGATAGAGCCGTATCTGTGGCGTGAAGGTGAAACCTACCCGTCGGAGAAGGCTGAGCTCGATGTCCTGTTCGAAGAGGGCGAGGTGGCGTTCAATATGTCCTACACGCAATCCGGAGCTCAGGGCTTGATCGATTCGGGACGCTACCCGGAGACGGTGCGCACCTTCGTGCTTGCAGAGGGAACCTTGACCGGGATACACTTCACTGCGATCCCGTACAATGCGCCGAACAAGGCCGGCGCGATGGTGGTGTCGAACTTTCTTCTGTCGCCGGAAGCCCAGTACTCGAAGAACATCCCGGAGAACTGGGGTGACTTTACGGTGCTTGACCTGGACCGGCTCGAGCCCGAGCAACGGCGCCGTTTCGAGGAGCTGGATCTCGGCCCGGCTACGCTGCCGGTAGAGGTGCTGAACGAGCACAGCGTTCCTGAGATCCCCGCTGAGTATGTCGACGCCATGGACGAGGGCTGGCAGCGGGAGGTATTGCAGCGTGGCTGATCGCCGCAGACCGAGGCTGCGCATGATGGCGGCGTTCCTGCCGCTGGCGCCGTTTGCGCTGTTCATTGCAGCGGGGGTTGGGTACACCGGGCTGCAGTCGCTTGGATTGAGTATCGGAGCTCGCTCGGACGCTGCGTTCGAACCCGGCTTCGCGGTTATCGCCCGCTCGGCGTGGTTCTTTCGGTCTCTGGGATACAGCCTTTTCATCGCGAGCCTCTCGACCTCGATTTCGGTAGTGCTCGGGGTGCTCCTCGCACTCGGGCTGCAGCGGTTGCCGCGCCGGATCTACCCGGCGGCGCTGGTGTACAAGTTCCCGATCATCCTTCCGCATGTCGTCATTGGGCTTGTTGTGCTGTTGGCGTTCACGCGCAGCGGGGTGCTCGGTGCCTTGCTTGCCGTCGTGGAGTCGGGAGAACCCCAGGCGGGAGGCCGTTTCTTCGCCTGGCTGCCGCGGCGTGCGGTGGAGTCTGTGAGACCGCCAGGCGGGGGCGCGCTGGTCCTGGCCTACGTGCTGAAGTCGGCACCGTTTGTGGCGCTCCTGGTCTATGCGGTATTGCGGCGCTTCGATCGTCGCCAGGTTGAAACGGCCCGTATGCTTGGCGCAGGTCCGGTGCTGCGCTTCAGAGCGCTGCTGCTTCCGGTCATTCGGCCGCCGGCCGGCGCCGCCGGGTTGATCGTGTTTCTGTTCAGCTTTGGGGCGTTTGACCTCCCGTTCCTGCTCGGCACAAGCCGGCCGCCGATGCTCGCTATCGACGTGTTCAATCGCTACTGGTATCGCAGCCTGGAGGCGAGGCCGGCTGCGATGGCGAGTCTGGTGGTGATGTTCGTTGTATCGCTGGTGTTTGTGCTGGTGTATTTTCGAGTTGCCGGCGCGCAGAAGCGCGGAGTGCGCCATGTTTGACTCAAGGCGGGCAGGGTCGTACGCAATCCTCGGAGGAATTGTGATCGTGTTTCTGATCCCGGTTGCGTTGCTCGTGTATTACAGCGTCGGGCTCCGTGCCGGCGGGGAGGTTTCGTTGCGTGCGTGGCGGTATCTGGTTTCGCAGCATCGCAACCTGCTCGCAGCCCTCGGTTCGTCGTTGAGCTACGCGCTCGGTGCGGTGCTGCTCACCGTTGCAGTGTGCATGGCGCCGGCGAAAGCAATTGCTCGTCGCCGCGGACCGTTGATCGCCTTCATTGAAGCGGTGCTGCTTACGCCGGCACTGTTGCCGAGTATCACCTTTGCGATCGGTGTGCATCAGCTGTTTATCCGGATCGGGTTGGTCGACAGTTGGCCGGGAGTGCTCTTGGTGCTGTCGTTTGTGGCTTATCCGTATATGCTGCGGGCGCTCGTAGCCGGTTACGAATCGATAAGTCCGGAATATGAGCAATGCGCCCGCAATCTCGGCGGCGGCGCGCTACGGTTGTTTGTGGTAGTGGAGTTGCCGTTTCTCCTGACCGCAATCGCAGCCGGCGGGGCGGTTGTCTTCCTGGTCGCCTTCTCCGATTATTTCCTGGTCTTTCTTATTGGAGGAGGGATTGTTCCGGCGTACACCAGCTATCTGGTGCCGTTCATACGCTCTGCCGACTACTCGATCGCCGCCGCACTGTCGCTAGTGTTTTTGCTCGTCCCGCTGGTTCTGTTCGTGCTCCAGGACCGCGTGCTTACTGCGCTTCTGCGCCGCCGCGGAATGCTGGCCTGAGGAGGCGGTGGGCTGCGCCGGGTGAAGCCGCGTTATTCGTCGCTATACAGGTTCCTGAGAATACCGAGCGCTACAAGCCAACGCGTGCGCCCGAGCCGCTTCATGGTACGTGTTTGCGCTTCCTGCCAGCGGGGCAGATTATGCTCGAGCGCCTCCCAACCGCTCGAGGTAAGCTCATATTGCCGCCGCCGGCGGTCCGTGCCGGCCACCGGCGACACCAGGCCGGCCTCCTCAACGGTGTCCATATTGCGCGATATTGTGCTCAGTTCGGAGTTGAGCCGCCCTGCGAGCTCGCCGGTGGAAAGGGGGGAGTCGAGCGCCAGGTTCAGCAGTACCGCATACTGCCCTGAGGTGACCGAGGCCCCCCGAAACGCCTCCACGAACCAGCGCGTCACCGTCTTCTCGGCGCGCCGGAGATTGTAGCCGGGACAAAACGCGGGAACGGCTTTTAGCGCTTTTGTCAGTTGTTGTTGCTTCACGCGAGTAGAACCGTGCTCTCTGCTCACTATCGATATCGATTACGCCGTGTGGCGATTTCCTTCCAAAGTTGTACATACAAATACCACATAGACAAGCGCTTGTCCAGTGGGATACACTATTCGCATGGAGACCTCGCCGTCCGGCGCCGTGAACCACCCCTCCAATCTCCGCGCCGGAACTTCGCGGACGGCAGGCTCGGCGCAGGCACAGGCGGCAGCGCACGCGCAAACACAGGCGCAGACACAGGCGCCGGCTGACGCGGCGAAAGTCTTTGACGTAGAGGCGGCCTTCCGCGCCCGTAACCCGGGGTTGGCCCGCTTGTTGCCGCCCGGCACGTTTGCGCTGTTGCGGGCAGTCTTGCACGAGCGGCTGATCAACTGGGGGATCCGCCGCTACGGGGACGGCGATGCGCTAACGTTCTGCCGAAACGTGCTCAACCACCTCGATATCCGCGTTGAGCTGGAGCGCGGCGACCGGCTCCTGGAGTGTCCACGGCCGGTAGTGTGCGCAAACCACCCCAGCGGCGGCATCGAGGGATTGGTGTTGATCGCCGAGATTCTGAAAGCACACGGTCGCCTTTCGTTGCCTGCGAACGAGCTTCTTGGTATGATTCCGGCTCTCGCTCCGTTGATCGTCCCGATCGACCGCTATCGCGGCAACCGTAGCGTGGCGCGGCGTTACGCAGACGCATTTGCGGCGGACCCGCCGGTACTGGTATTCCCGGCCGGTCGCACTGCCCGCATCCGGGCCGGGCGGCTGCGCGAGTATCCCTGGGCCAAGTCGTTTGTTACCTCCGCGCGCCGGCATGACCGCGTGGTGTTGCCGGTTTGGGTCAGTGGCAGAAACTCAGCTCTGTTCTACGGCATTCACCGCGTGCGCCGCGCGCTGGGGGTGTCGCTCAATGTGGAGATGCTGCTGCTCGTCGATGAGCTGCTGCGCAGGCGCGGCGATGTCGTCACTGTCCGTTTCGGAGCGCCGCGCCCGGCGCGCGACCTGGTGGGGAGCGAAGCCGCGCTGCACCGCGCCGACCGAAGGGCCGCGTTCGCGCTGCAACGGGAGGTTGAGCAGTTCGGCCGAAGCCGCGCAAATACTTGACTATACAAGTTTTTGTCGCTACCTTGCTCGTATGGGTGCGCTGATTGCGATGCTGATCGGCATCGGCGGCACGTCGGTTATTCATACCTCCAAAGGCCTGATGAAGCTGGGGCTGCAGCGCATCCAAGTTGCCCGTGCAACCGGTGAGAGCGTGCGCGGCCCGTCGTTGATCTACGCCGCTGGGATGCTCGCGAACTTCACTACGCCATTCTGGGTGATGGTTGCCAACCTCTTTGCCCCCACGGTGTTCTACACCTCGATGTACGGTCTCGGATTGGTCTCGCTGCTGGCGTTCTCACGACTGGTTCTTCAGGAAGAGCTTACCTCACGGCATGTAATCGGTGCCGGCGTTATCATTGCCGGCACCGGGTTGCTGGCTGCCGGGGAGCTGCTCGGCGTACCTCCAATGCTCGGCGATGCGCAGCTGCGGCCGCTCGTGATTATCACCGTCCTTTGGGTTGCAGGCGGGTTGATCGGCGCGCTAACAACCTCCGGCCGCGGAATAGGGTTTCAGGAGATCTTCTTCGGCCTCGCCGCCGGTGGAATGGCGGCCCTGGATGCACTGCTCAAAGGCGTCGCGCAGCAGGGCGCGAACGGGCCCACCCTGATTCCGACTACGCTAACCGGGGCGGTGGTTTTTATCGGGAGCTTCGTGGTGGCAGGCGGGGCGTTCGGTATGATCCAATGGTCATACTTGCGTTCCTGCAGGGCGAGCATTATGGGGACAGCCTACGACTTGAGTTATGTGGGCGTGCCGGTGCTATTGTTCGCCGTTTTGCGGCCGGAGTACGGTTTCACGGTGTTCAACACGGCAGGGCTCATTGTGCTTATGCTCGGGGCGCTGATCATACAGTATGCGACCCGTACGGGGTCGCGCGTCACGCCGGTAGCCGCGCAGCCGGGTGTTTCTGAATCTCTTTCGAAAGGAGGTGCAGGCTATGGCGAGTCAAGCGCGACAATCGCCGAGAGCCGGAGCCGGTGAACAGGAGATGACTCCGCTCGCTGAGCCGGTACCGGCAGCCGTGCTCAGCGAGCAGTTGACGGCCGATACTCTCATAACGCGCTTCAAGGATCTTGAGGTGCATATGTTCGAAGGCTCCGAGGCACCCGCGGTGCTCGACGAGGTCGGTCGCATTCGTGAACAGGAGTACCGCAGCGTCGGCGCCGGCCGTAACGTTGCGCGCGACCTCGATCGCTTCGACCGCGAGCATCCAGCCTATCGCCAAATTGTGTCATTCGATCGTGCGGAGGGTGAAGTGGTCGCCCTCTACCGTGCGATCCGCTGCGGGTGGGCCGTCCGGGAAGGCGGTATCGGGGCGTTGCGGACGAGTGCCTTATTCGAGTTCGCCGACCGATTCGCGCAGGAGGAGCTGCCGCGGCTGGTGGAGCTTGGCCGATCGGTTGTCAATCGCGAGGCGCGTCGGGCGGTGCAGGGGCTCTTTTCGGTGTGGTCCGGTTTGGGTGCGCTGATATGCGAATGGCCGGAGATCCTCGGCTTTTTCGGCAATGTCTCGGTTTATCGCGATACCACAGAGCAACAGTTGGATACGCTGTTGCGTTACCTCTATGCTCACCACGGCGACAGGGAGAGGAGGGTAACAGCAAGGCCTGAGAGCGCTCGGCCTGAGAGTGCTCGGCCGGCGCCGGTATCGGGCCCGGGCCCCCATGCAGGCTCAGGAGCCGCTGCCGCTGAGCCGACGTTCGATGCCTTGCTGGAACGCGCTTCGCACGAGGGCTGGGAAGTTCCGCCGATACTGGTTTCGTACCTCAAAGCCGGTCCCGGGCTTGTTGCGTTCGATGTGGCAGTGGACCGTGATTTCGGAGATGCCCGCGAGATCGCGATCATGGTGCCGGTTGCCGGCATCACAGCGAAGACCCGCAAGCGGGTTATCGACCCTTACGTTTCGGTAAACCCCGGCAGGTTCCGGTGGGGATGATCGGCGTGCTATTTACCGAGTGGTGCGAAGCTTGTTGCAGCCTCAGCGCTCAATTGATTGCGCCGGCACGGGTTAGGCCTGCCGCAGCAGCGTATTCACTGCGGCGCGGATTTGCGCCCGTTTTATCGTTGTCAAACAATGAGTTTCGACTCACCGCGCAACAAGCTTCGCACCACTCCCTACGATCCACCCGCTCTTCCGGAGGGGATGGCGGTTTGTCTTGAAAAAGCCTGAGAACTGACGTAAAATCATGGAGCAAGAGTTTACTCTAATTAATCCAGGAGCTTTGTAGCCGCCCGGCCGGGCCTGGTGGCCGGGTGCATGCGGCAGGGCACGGGAAACAGTACGCGTATGCTATCGCGAGACGCGCTCGACAGAATTGATCGGAGGATCGCAACGCTCGAGCACCGCGTCTCGGCTGTCTCAGAGCTGATCGACTCCCGGGTGAACACCCTGCGAGTTGTAAACGGGGTGCACAAGCATCCACCCCGGTCGCTGAATCTTTTGAAGACACAGCATCAGGGGGAGGCGTTGTTCGAGCTCCTGCTCGAGCGCGTGCTTCAAGGTTACCCGCAGTTGCCGGACGACGAGCAGCTGGTTGCCGAGCAGTTTGTTACCTACGCCAAAGAGACCGTGGACCTGGTGCTATTCGTGACCACAGAGGGGGTGATCCGCTCCGCGAATGCCAGTCTTGTGCAGGAGCTCGGCTATCGTCTGGCGCAGCTCACCGACCGCCCGGTTTATGAGTTTATCGACCAGGGGTATCAGGCGCACCTGCGTACGCTGCTCGAACGACGGAGGGGCGAGCCGGCTCCGAACGAGCCGATGCGTCTCGAGGATATCGTTTTTATGCCGCTGCTGCGTGCCGACGGGAAACGCCTTTCGGCGGCGACACTGGTCACGCGAATGGGTAGCGGTTCCGAGACGCTTGCCCTGGTGATGCGCGACATATCGGTGCACCGGCGTCTGGCTGAGGAGCTGCGCGAGAGTCGCAGCAACTACGATGCTCTCTCGGAGACAATCGCGGAGGCGATCATCAGAATCAATGAGAAGTTCGAGATCGTGTTCGCCAACTCGGGCGTGAAGGCCACCTTCGGGTTCGAGCCTGAAGAGCTGTACGGCAAGAGCTTCTCGATACTGTTCCCGAAATCCGTGTATGAGCGTAATGAGTCCACGTTCCGGAAGTACTTCGTGGTTGATGATCGTGATCGTCGGCGGCTCGGTATGCGCAACACCATCGAGGTTCTCGGGAGGCAGAAACATCGCGGCGTAGCACCGATGGAGATGTCGTTCGGCAATTCAAAGGACTACCGCGGGCGAACGCTGACATGTATCGTTCGGGACATAACCCAGCGTAAGAACGCCGAGCGGCGTCTCCGCCACCTCGCCTATCATGATCAGCTCACCGGTCTCGGCAACCGCGACCTATTTGAAAACGACATGCTGCGATTGCTCGACACGCCTGAGCTCTTTCAGGCGGGCTACGCGGCGTTGATGTTTCTCGATCTCGACGGCTTCAAGCAAGTGAACGACACCATTGGGCACGATGCCGGCGATCAGCTTCTCATTCAGACCGGAGCACGGCTGCGCAAGACCTTACGCGAAAGCGACGGCGTATATCGTTTCGGGGGAGACGAGTTCGTCGTGCTCCTGAGCTTCATCAAGGATCGCCGCGGCGCCGCAGTGGTAGCCAACAGCATCCTCGGCGAGGTCAGGCAGCCGTATTGGCTAGCGGCGACGAGCGAATCGCGCACCAGCGTCAGTGTCGGGGTAAGCATCGGGATCGCGATCATCCCGGACGACGGCAGGACGTTGGCAGCGGTAACGAAAGCGGCGGACCTGGCGATGTACTCGGCAAAAGAGAGTGGGAAGAATCGCTTTGCGTTCTACGATCAACGGCTCGAAGCCCGCGCGCAGGATCGCTGGTCACTCGAGCAAGGGATTCGCGTCTCCCTCGAACGGCAGGAGTTCGCTATGAGCTATCAGCCGCTGGTCGGTAGTGCCGGGGCGGTGCTCGGGATGGAGGCGCTTCTGCGCTGGAACAGTCCCACCCACGGTGAGGTACCCCCGCGCCGTTTCATGCCGGTTGCCGAGGAGACAGGCATGATTATCCCCCTCGGCAGCTGGGCGATGGAAACCGCGTTCCGCGACGCCTGCGCCTGGCCGTCATTAGACGGGCGACCGTTGCTCGTCTCGGTGAATCTCTCAGCCAAGCAGTTCGAGCGCAGCGATCTGCTTGAGAGCATCGGCGGAGTCATAAACCGCACTCGAATCGATCCGGCGAGAGTGATCATTGAGGTTACCGAAACCTGCGTGATGAGCGCGCCCGAGCGTTCGATTACCACTCTTCGAGCGCTGAAAGAACGGTACCCGGGGCTCTCGATTGCGATCGACGATTTCGGAACCGGCTATTCGTCGCTCAGCTACCTGACCAGGCTTCCGGCCGATATTATCAAGATCGATATCTCGTTCGTAAGCAATCTCTTCGCGATGAACAACGAGAAGATCGTGCGGGCGGTTTTAGACCTTGGCCAATCGCTCGGTATGCGCATAATCGCCGAAGGCGTCGAAACCGCCGAGCAGTATGCCTTCTTCGCGGATAAGGGCTGCTTCGCATTCCAGGGGTACCACTTTCATCACCCTGTGCCCGCCGGAGAGGTGATCTCCATCATCGACCAGTACGGTTCCCGCGGGGATCGTTCCTGAGCGCGCCCGGCAGCGTGCCGGGCCCGCCGAATCAGTGCTACCGCTCCTCGCCGTCCGGCGTGACCGTAAGAGCGCCGAAGCGTACAGCAACGACGGCGTCGAGAGAGCGTGCAGGTGTGAGCACCGTCAGCGCCTTTGCAGTGGCGTCGTATGCCAGGGCAATGGCCAGTGCGTCGAGAAACTGACCTTCGGCACACAGGCCGCACAGCCGGTAGGTAACTGAGCCCGGCCGGAGGAAGTTGGGAACTCTGCCGTATACTCCCACCCTGTCGAGCGGCAACTGTTGGCGCCTGGCCGCGCTGAAGTACGCCCCAAAGCGTTGCCGGCGATGGTCTCGGCGTTGCGGTACCGGCTTCGCACGCACCGTGTCGGGGACCTCGAGTCGTAGCGTTTCGATTCCTGACTCGTTGCGGAACGGACTGAGGACCGCTCCTACCGCTTGGTTCCGGCCCAGTGCGACGATGACGGCGGGCCGAATACAGTCGATGAGATTGATCTGAAACTCAATTGCGGCCGGATCTTCGAGGAACCCTGAGGAGTCGATAACCAGCCGTTCGGCGGTTGCGGCGTCCTTCAGGCGACGGATCGAGGTCAGCATCGGAAGCAGATGGCCGGCGGGACTGGTGGATCCGATGAAGCGCCGCAGCAGGCGCGGGGAAGCATCAGGGGCTATCTGCTCCTGTAGCGCCAAAGTCGCCGGCTGGGCGATAGATGACTGGCCGCAGTCACAGTCGAGGTAGCCGACCGTACCGAGCTCGAGCCAGCGCCGGTAGAGAGTGCTGCAGAATGTCGTCTTCCCGGTATCAGGTCCGCCGACAACGTAGACCGACCGATTGGCCGGCAGGTTCAGAAGCGGTTCCGGCATGTTCGGATAGCTCACCATACGCTCAGCCATCCCCCCTCTGTGCTCAGCGTTCACCGGCCACTTGCCACCTTTCACAGCGGTGTCGGACAGATCTCCCGTTCCGCCCGGACTGCCGTGGTCTTCACAGTGCTCCTGCTGCCGCTCCGTCCCCGCGTGGATCCGAGGCTCCCCAGAGCGTTCCGTCCGGGTCTCGCCGGATTGTTGCGCCGAGCCCGAATACGGCTCGTTCGCTTCCACCCACGAGACGTACACTATGGCCTTTCGTCCGCAGGAGCTCGGCGGTAGCGTCCGGCACCGACTCTTCCAGGAGCACCTGCCCATTCGGATCCCCTTCGGCCAGCTGGAAACGCGGGCGATCGAGTGCTGCCTGCGGGTCGAGACCGTCGTTCAACAGCGCGACCGCAGTCTGCAGGTGCCCCTGCGGTTGCATCATGCCCCCCATCACACCGAAGGCGGTGACGCTCCCTTCAGCGCTGGTGATCATGCCCGGAATGATCGTGTGGTAAGGACGTTTGCGGGAGGCGATGGTGTTCGGGTGGTTCTCCTCGAGTACGAATCCGTGACCCCGGTTTTGCAGGGAGAAGCCGCAGCCCTCAGGCACGATCCCGGTGCCGAAGCCCATATAGTTGCTGTTGATAAACGAGCACAGGTTTCCGAACCTGTCGGCCGTGCAGAAATAGACCGTGTCAGTTCCGACATTGTGCGGAGACGGCGCCGGGAGCTCGGCGATCCGTGCTTCCTCGGTGATGCAGGCCGCTCGGGCGGCGAGCTCACCGGGCGAAAGCAGCGCCGAGACCGGAGCGGGGCAGGCGTCGGGGTCGGCCACATACTCGGCCGCTGCGCGGAAACCAAACCGCATCGCCTCGATCATCCGGTGATACTGTGAAGCCGAAGGGGCGAAACCGGCCGGCGCACGCTCACCTGCGGCCGCGGCTGCCACGCGGCCGGGGCCGGTCTCGTACTCACGTAGGATGCCGAGCGCGATCAGCGCCGCAAGGCCGTGTCCGTTCGGTGGGCATTCCCAGACCATAGCCCCTCCGTATTGGATCGCGAGAGGCTCAACAAAAGCCGTCTGGTGAGCAGCCAGATCATCGGCGCTGAGGAGCCCTCCGGCGGCGCGAACCGCTGCGACAATGCGTGCGGCGATTTCGCCCCGGTAGAACGGGTAGGCGCCAAGGTCGGCGAACTGTTGTAGCGACCACGCGAGCGTGGGAAGCCGCATCCGCTCACCCGCGCGAGGACCGCGAGCAGCGGCAGTGGCGTTACGGCCCTGGTGCGGTTGCTCCTCGACGATCATGAGCTCGTGTCCGTACGGTTGTGTCGCCAGTTGCTGCGCCGCGTGTTGCGTCCACCATGCGGCAGTCAACGGGCCGACCGGAAAGCCCTCCTCAGCAAGCGCGATTGCGGGAGCCACAACATCGGCGCGCGGCAGCCTACCGAATCGGTCTAACAGGTCCTGCCAGGCTGCCGGCGCTCCGGGGACGGTGACGCAGTGCGCATGGTAAGGTGGGAGCCGCAGCGGGTGCTCGGTTCGACCGCGAGCAGCCGTGCGTGCAGCTTCCAGGGTTAGCTCCCTCGGGCTTCGGCCTGACCCGTTGGCGGCGTGCATGACTCCGCTCTCCGCGTCGTGATAGAGCCAGAATGCATCGCCTCCAAGCCCGGTAGAGCAAGGCTGGGTTACCTGAAGTGCTGCGGCGACCGCGACCGCGGCGTCTGCCGCAGTGCCGCCGGCCTCCAGGACGTGAACGCCGGCAGCGTTGGCCAGGGGCTGGCTAGAGGCTACCATGCCGCCGTGCGCCACAACCGGCGACCGCCGCGAGTAAAAATGCTCGTTCGAAAGCAGCTGCATACTCTTCTCTCCCTCGGTTCGTTGGCGCCGGATCTCAGCCAATCTATCTTAGAGTGCGACTGCGCCTTCGTGCAAGCTGCAGGCAGGCACGTGGCATCGCGAGCATCGCGTGGGCCGCGGTCGCTTGCCGTTGCGGCGAAGGGCGTTATAATAAACTGAGAAGGAGATCGGAATGAAGATAACCAACCTCGAGAATGTCCCCCGCACCGAGATGACCGCCGACGGGGTCTTCGCCACGTTCAAACAGCTGCCGATCGGGAGCGCGGACGGGGCGCCGAATTTCTCGTTACGTGTGTTTACGCTCGAGCCCGGAGGGCATACGCCGTACCATGCCCATCCCTGGGAGCACGAGAACTATGTGATTGCCGGCGAGGGGGCAATACGCACCGAGAACGGCGAGGAGCACCCGATTCGCGCCGGCGACTTTGCTCTGATTCTACCGAATGAGAAGCATCAGTTTCGGAACACCTCGGAACACGAGAACCTGCAGTTCATCTGCCTTGTTCCCAAAGAGCAGGAGTAGCAGAGATCCACCGGCTCGCGGAGCTCCCACTTGCCGCGCCGAGCAAAACGCAAGCTTGTGGCAATTTGCGGAGACGGAGTATACTTGCCGCACGTCAACTGGTGCTCGACCGGTGAGCCGGTAGCCGGACACCGTAACCACCTGAAGGAGGCCTGTCGTGAAGCGGTCTGGGGTTGTCCTTTTCGTCGTTATTATACTTGCTGTGGTTGGGCCGGACAGCGCGGCGCAGCCATTGAACGGTATGAGTCTCAACGCGGCCACCGGCCTCATCGGGATCCCGAGCGGTCGCATCGGCTGGCAGACTGATGCCGATTTGGGAATCGATCTCGGCTATCATGCGCTGTTCGACAACGACGAGATCGCGCACATTCCCAAAGTGAGTATCAGCCTCCTGCGTCTCACCGAGCTATCGTTCGCCTACGACAGCAACATCGGCGACGACAATGAGGATATGATCTTCGGGGCCAAGATCAGGCTTCCGATCGACGCTCCCACTGCGGTCGCGATTGGCGCCAACTTCCAGCGCTTACAACTAGGAGAGGACAATGACGAGAACGTACAGCAGTTCTATCTTGCCTCAACCTACCCCGGGAGCTTCTTCGGCATGCCGGCGGAAACGACGTTGGTAGTCGGTAAGGCGTTCGGCGAGATGGTCGACGACGGCGACATCGACTTCGGCATGGGCTTTGACCTCGAGCTGTTCCCGAACATCTTTCAGGGCTACATCCATTGGATCAACGACTTCGCCAACTTCAGCTACAGCCGCGATCCGGCTGCAGGGCAGGCCGAACGCCGCGGCGCCTTCAACACCGGCGTCCGCATAGACCTCGCGGCGCACCCGGCTCTGAGCGACTACAAGCTTCTGATCGATTTCATGTTGGTCGATGCGCTTGACGACACGCGCGCGTTCGGCGCGGGGGTTTCGTTTGGAGCACCGTTGATGTAATCAGGTAATCAGGGTGAAGCTTGTGCAGGGGCACCGCTGATGCTATAGTGAGGCCCCGAGGGAGTCACCCCAAGGGAGCCGCAGATGAACAATCGGATTATCCTGAAAGCCACCGATCTCGACGGGTATCTGACCGAACAGGATCACGCCAAGATAGCCCGTATGAACGAGTTGTACGATGAAGTGCTGACCGCGTCGCAGGTGCTGACCTCCTCGCAGAATCAGACGCGCCTGCAGTCCGAGCAGCAGCGACTCATCAATCTCTATAACGAGATGGGTGAGTTCATGCAGGAGATAACCGGCGAGGAGCCTAAGGTTCGGGTGTACTCGTTCGAGACCCCGCGCAGTGTGCATGGCGAAGCGTCGCGCCTAATCGCCAAGCTGCGCGATATACGCACGCAGCACCACGAGTTCGTGTACTACACGCAACGCGCCTACGAGCTGTTGTTCAACCTGGCGTTTGCCGGACCGGACAACCATCGCAAGAATCATCTGATCGTTAAGACACCGGTCACCGAGCCGGTCCAGAACTATGCGGTCCACAAGATTCCCGACCTGGACGAGGAGCTTGAGAACTGTGTGATGTGCGTCATGCTGCGCGGGGCGTTGCTGCCCTCAATGATCATGTCGAAAGAGATACAGGAGTATTCCTCAACAGGGTACGTGACGCCGTTCGCCTTGTTCAGCATCAAGCGTGACGACACCCGCAGCGAAAGAGACATGGAGTACATCCTGGATCTGGATAATTCGTTTTACTATCTCGATGAGCTTAACGATAAAGACCTGATCTTCGCCGATCCGATGAACGCGACCGGAGGGAGCCTCGTCACGATCGTGAAATATCTCCACGATCAAGGGGTGAAGCCGCGTTCAATCAATTTCCTGAACGTGATCTCGGCACTGAAGGGGTCACTAAGGATCGTGCGGGCGCTCGACAACGCGCATGTCTTTACGCTCTGGATGGATCCGGTCCTGAACGATGCCGCCTATATCCTGCCGGGCCTCGGCGACGCCGGCGATCGGCTCAACGGACCCGACCATGGCGAGAGGCCGCGAAACATCATTCAGCTGATAGCCGACTACGGTGCTACGATCTGTAACCTCTATCGCGCGCAGGTACGGAAGATTGAGGAGACTGTTCTGCAACTCTGAACGCGGTGCCGCTCCGAGGATCCGGTTGCCGGGCGTGCTGATTGCGTTGGCGCTGGCGGCGGCCTTCGGTACCGGCCTCGCGAGCTGTGCCACGCGGCCTACACGTGGACAATTGGCCGTGGAATACTACAACCTCGCGACCGCCTACTCCGAGCTCGAAGACTGGGATGCAGCCTCTCGATATTACCGGCGGACGTTGGCATATGACTCCCGCCATCGGCGTGCTCGTTTCAACTTAGCACGGGCCGAGATCGAGCGCGGCGCGTCACGGGAAGCGCTGGAGATTCTCACCCGGCTGCAGGCTGAAGATCCCGACAACCTCTTAATAGCACAGTTTATCGGCTATGCTTACTATCGCGCGGGCGAGCTGGAATCGGCTCGCGGGGTCTTCGAGGATCTGCGCCGTGAAGCTCCATACGATGAGCGCATTGTCGAGAACCTGGCGATGGTCTACGCCGCCGAAGGAGCGCTCGAGAGCGCGGCGGAGCTTCTGACGGCGGCTGCTGAGCAGACTGACGATCCGGTGCCGTTCCTGATGCGCGCCGCCGAGTTGAGCTATGAGCGCGAAGACCGTGAGACTGCGGTGCGTTACAGCGAGCGCATCCTGCGCGAGGCCGACGATGTGGCGGTAGCGGCAGCCGAGCTCGGCGGTATTGCCTGGGAGCACGCCGACTACGAAAGCATGCGCCGTTGGTACGAGCTGGTTCTCGAGGAGGACACCGACAACCCGGATGCCCTGTTCGGCCACGCAGCTGCTCTGCTGCTGGCGGAGGAGCGCGAGGAGGGGATTGCGGGACTGGAGCTCGCGATTGAGGCCGGGTTTGAAGACCAAGAGCGGCTGCAGAAGCTGCTCGATGACGAAAACCTGGTGGACGCCGAGGCGCTGCGGGAAGAGCTGAAAGAGATGGGGTTCTGCCGCCTGCCGCTCTGAAATCGTCTGCGGCTTCGGAACCGCCTGCGGCTTTGGAATCGTCTGCGCGGCGAGGAAGCCGAGCTGCGCGAAAGCAGGGGAGCAACCCGAAGGGTCGGGGCTCCCCTATCACGGGCAGCGGTCTCGGATGCGCTGGTTGAACGTGCTAACCGTTGCTACGCTAGACCGAGCTCTTTGCGGACCGAGGCATATACCTCTTCGGGCTTGGGCGCTGAGTCGATATCCACCAACAAGCCGCGCGATCGGTAATACTCAATGAGTGGCGCAGTCTGTTTCTCATAGACCGCCAGGCGATTCTTGATCGCTTCGGGCTTGTCGTCGTCGCGAATGATCAACTCTTCACCGGTGACATCGTCTTTGCCTTCCTCGTTGGGAGGACTGAATAGAACGTGATAGGTGCGACCGGAGGGCTTGTGCACGCGCCGGCCCGAGAGGCGTCGAATGATCTCGTCTTCATCGAGCACGAAGTTCAGCACCTTGTCGACCGGAGCGAACTCGGCCAGGGCGTCGGCCTGCGGGACGGTACGCGGGAACCCGTCGAGGACGAATCCGGCCGCTGCATCGGGTTGTGACACCCGATCCTTGACCAGCTCCACCGTGAGCTCATCCGGCACCAGGTCACCGGAGTCAAGAATGGCCTTCACCTTCTTGCCGAGCTCTGTTTCATTGCGGATATTCTCTCGAAAAATATCTCCGGTCGAGATGTGGGGAATTCCTTCGTCTTCGGCCAGGCGCGTGGCGATGGTTCCCTTACCGGCCCCCGGGGGGCCCAGGAAGATCAGCTTCATGTAGGCTCCTTTCATTTCGTTCGCAGTTGTGGTAATTTTAGAGGTGAGTGCTATCGTAGGTCAATCAAGCTACACGCGCGTCGATCGCGGAGAAAGGGGGTCCTATGGAGTTTAATGAACGCATGAAGCAGGTTTTTGACCGCGGATTAGAATCATCCCGCGACCTGTTCTCCAAAGCTCGTGACAAAGCTCACGATCTGGGCGAGAAAGGAGTTCTGAAGTTTGAGATCATGCAGCTCGAATCACAGGCCGAGAAGCTTATGGCCAAGCTCGGTACTCGCTGCTATGAGGCGCTGACCCAGGAGGGGGCTGAAGCGGTTTCGTTGGACACCAGCGGGGTGCACGACCTCATTTCCGAGATCGACCAGGTGGAGAAGCGTATCCGCGAGAAGGAGCAGAAGCTGGC
>PUNW01000155.1 GCA_003552665.1 Spirochaetaceae bacterium
ACTCCGTGGACAGGCGCGTCTTGCCCACGCCGTTGTAGGCGTAGAGCAGGATGAACTTCTTGTTCTCCAGCTCATCGCGCAGGTGCTGGGCGAGCGCGGGCAAATCCGTGAAGGGCTGAACACTCATGCCTCGACGTCCTCCGGCGAGGGGAAGAGTTGCTGCATCAGGCCCCGCTTGTGGGTGCGGAGGGCGTCCAGTTTCTCCACCTGCGAAGTTATCGTCGCGTCGAGGGCGGAAAGGCAATCGGCGATGCGCTGTTGTTCGTTTTCATCTGGCGGGAAGAGTACATCAACCTTAGCCAGACGCTTCGGCGAAATCTGCATGACCTTGGTGCCCTGTGCCTCCCGCTCAATACCCTCGCGGAGACAACGTGATTTGAACAGATAGCCCGCGAAGCCAACTGCTATGGATGAAGTGCGAGGGCGTGCTAGGATCGTATGCGAGCCGGACAGCACAAGTTCGTCGCCCACCTCAATTATTTCGATGCACTTGCCGACATCGGCAAGGTCTTCCGAAGCGTCGGCGAATATCACGTCGCCCGGCTTACAGAATGCTTCGGGGTGTGGCTCCTCTGGCAAGACTTCGGCGATCACATATGGCACCTCCTCCTCGCTGACATGGAAGTGCGTCCCGAACCGGGTATGGATATCGCCGTAATGAATGTTCTTTACCGAACCCTCGTCGTAGTTGAGTTTGTCGCGTGAGTAGGTATTGTTTGGCTTAAAGGCGTACAAGGCCTCAAATGGCTGCTTCACCCAGGCCCCCGCATCTCGGAACCCCGGAAACCGCAGGCGGGGGCGGGTTTCGCCTTCGCGGGGGAAGAGCTGTTGCATCAGCCCTTTCTTGTGATCCCGCAGCGCCGCCAGCTTCCGCCCCTCCGCCGAGATCAGATCGTCCAGCGAACCCAGGCAGTCGGCGATTTTCTGTTGCTCGGAAGCTGTTGGCGGAAGCGGAACCGGAATCGTCGAAATGCGATTGGCGGATATTCCGTAGACCTTCGCACCCTGAGCTTGCTTTTGAATCCCGGCTCGAACTACTGCGGACTGAAACAAATATCCGCCGAAACCGACAACTGGTTCGACCCCGTGGCGCGTAGCGAGAATGGTGTGGGTTCCAGCTACGACTTGTTGCCCATCCAGAGACACGATCTCAATCGCCTTCCCGACATCGTTCAGGTCTTCAGAAGCATCCGCTAATACGATATCGCCCTCTTCGCAAAAAGCATTGTCGTTGAACGAATCAACAGGAACATCAGGATTCACGTATGGCACATACTCGTCACTTACACGGAAACGCGCTTGGAACTTAGTGTGAATATCACCGTAATGGATATTCTTGACCGTTCCGCCTTCGTAGTTGAGCTTGTCGCGCGAGAGCGTGTTTGTGCGCTTGAACCTATAGAGTTCGGCGAGTTGCGGCGACTTCCAAGCGTCACCATCCCAAAACTCCGGAAACCGAAGCCGAGGCACAAGCGCATCTTGTTTGTCCTTCTTGTTCACACGTGTCGCCTCATTGCTCATAAGCACTCAATCCCGAAATCGCCCGCCCACCGGCGCGTTTCTTCAGCAGCGGCACGAGGTCTTCCATCAGTGCCAGCTCCCGCTGGGTCCGTTCGCGCCAGCCCAGATCGAGCGGTGCTAAGAGGTCGACGAGCTGCTCGCCGTCGAAGATCATGCGATGCAGGATGCCGCCCACGAAGTCGGACAACGCCTCCGGGGGCAGGCCGTGCCTGTCGGCGAGGTCGCGGATCTCCTGCGCCTGCTTTTCGGCCTTGAACTTCTTGTAGCCGGCCCTGACCTGATTCTCATCGAGCGCCTTGCCGGTTTCCAGTGAGCGGACGTACTCGGCGATTTCCTCGCGTTCATCGAGGAACTTGGCATCGGACTCGATCAGGCCGATGAGCTGCTCGCGGCTGATCTTGAGCTTCTTCGGATCCTGATCGGTGAAACGCGCGATCAGGTTCATGATGTAGTCGTAGTCGATGGTCGCCGAGGCGAAGAGGACGAACTCGAAGTCGAGCTGATCGACCGCGGGGCTCTCCGAGCCGCCCGGCTTTTCGCGCTGCTCGCGCAGGCGCTGGGCGGTTTCGAGATAGGCCCCGCGGAAGCTTCGCAGCTCGTCCTTGGGGAGCGTCTGCCCGATCTCCTGCTTCTGCTCGTCGGTGAGGTCGGTGTACTGGTCGAGCTGGGTCTGGAAACGCTGGACCTCCTTGAAACGGTTGATGAACTGGGCGCGGGCGTCGTCGCCCTTGAGGTTGGCGATCGCCTCGGGTTTGGGTTCGAGGCCCTGGGAGGTGAGGAACTCGTCCAGGTCGGCCTTGGCCTGCTTGAACTGCTCGATGACCTTCGGCGCCTTGTCCACCAGCCAGATTTCGCGGGCCGAGTCTGCCTGGGCGCCGGAGAACAGGGCGATGGCTTCATCGACGTTGGCCTGCTGGCCACGGAAGTCGAGGATGTGGCCGTAGGGCTTGGTGGCATTGAGGATGCGGTTGGTGCGGCTGAAGGCCTGAATCAGGCCGTGATGCTTCAGGTTCTTGTCGACGTAGAGGGTATTGAGGTACTTGGAGTCGAAGCCGGTCAGCAGCATGTCGACGACGATGGTGATGTCGATCTTCTCCGCGCCCCTTTCCGGAAGATCGGTGTTGGGGTGCTGCTGATCCTTGATGCGCTGCTGGACGTCCTTGTAGTAGTCATCGAACTCACCCACCGAGTGGTTGGTGCCGTAACGGGTGTTGTAGTCGTCGATGATCTGCATGAGCGCGGCCTTCTTCTTGTCCGGCTCGGTGGCGTTGTCGGCCTTCTCCTGGGGCAGATCCTCCTGGAGCTGACGGACGTCGGCGTTGCCCTCGGCGGGCGGCGAAAAGACGGCGGTGACCTTGAGCGGCTCGAACTCGGGATTCTCGGCCTGCCGTTCGGCCTGTACCTCCTTGAATAGCGCGTAATAGGCGATGGCATCGTTGATGCTCGATGTGGCCAGCAGCGCATTGAAGCGTCGGCCGGCAGTGGCGGAATCATGTTTGTCGAGGATGGCATCCACCACGGCCCGCTTGGTCAGCGTATCGCCTGGTTTGGGCGGGCTTTCGCCGTCGGGCTTGAAGTAGTCCACGTGGAAACGCAGGACGTTGCGGTCTTCGATGGCGTGGGTGATGGTGTAGGCGTGGAGTTCCTGCTGGAAGACGTCCTCGGTGGTCTTGAGTGTCTGAACATCGCCGTTGATCTGCCTGACGGTGGCATTCTGCTCGAAGATCGGTGTGCCGGTGAAGCCGAAGAGCTGGGCTTTCGGGAAAAACTCCTTGATGGTCTGGTGCGTATCGCCGAACTGCGAGCGGTGGCATTCATCGAAGATGATGGCCATACGCTTGTCGCGCAGCGGTTCGAGCAGGTCCGAGTAGGTAGCCTGGCCCCGTTGCTGCCGATTCCGGTTGCGCTTGCTCTGTTCATCGAGGGCAAGGCCGAGCTTCTGGATCGTGGTGACGATGACCTTGTCGCTGTAGTCCTCGGAAAGCAGCCGGCGCACCAGGGTGGCCGTGTTGGTGTTCTCTTCGACGCAGCCCTCCTGGAAGCGGTTGAATTCCTCGCGGGTCTGGCGATCCAGGTCCTTGCGGTCGACGACGAACAGGCATTTGTGGATGTCGTGATTGTCCTTGAGGAGCGTGGACGCCTTGAAGGAAGTGAGCGTTTTGCCGCTGCCGGTGGTGTGCCAGATATAGCCGTTGCCGCTGTTCTCCTCGATACACTTCACGATGCGATCCACGGCATAGATCTGGTAGGGCCGCATCATCATCAGCATTTGTTCGCTGGCGACCAGCACGGTGTAGCGGCTGATCATGTCACCGAGCGTGCACTTGGCGAGGAAGGCATCGGCGAAGTCATCGAGGTGCGTGATTTTGGTGTTGTCCTCGGCGGCGAACTGGTAGATCGGGAGGAACCGCTCTTCGGCGTTGAAATTGAAGTGACGGGTGTTGTTGTTCGTGAAATACCAGGTATCCGTCCGGTTGCTGACGACAAAGAGCTGCACGAAACACAACAGCGTGCGCGTGTAGCCATTGCCGGGGTCGTTCTTGTAGTCGACAATCTGCTGCATCGCCCGACGGGGGCTGATGCCGAGGGTTTTCAGCTCGACCTGCACGGCGGGGACACCGTTGACGAGGATCAGCACATCGTAGCGGTGGTAACTGTAGTCCGTGTTGACCCGGAGCTGGTTGACCACCTCGAAGGTGTTCTTGCACCAGTCCTTGATATTGACCAGGGTGTAGTTGAGCGGGGTGCCGTCATCGCGGGTGAAGCTGTTGATCTCGCGCAGCGTCCGTGCGGCGGTGAAGACATCCGGCGTGACGATCTCGTCGAGCAGCCGCTCGAACTCACCGTCGGTGAGCTTGACCCGGTTGAGCGCCTCGAACTTCTCGCGAAAGTTCGCTTCCAGGGCGGCCCGGTCACGGATATCAGGCCGGACCGTGTACTTGAGGCCGCGCAGTTTGTCGATGAATGCGGTTTCAAGGTCCACCTCGCGGACGGTCGGAGGGCTGCCTGTAGTCGGGCGATCGTAAGTGAAGTCAGATGAGCTCATGAACAGTTCCTAATAGGTGCGTACGACTTCGGTCGAATTTGAGGGGGCCCACA
>PUNW01000399.1 GCA_003552665.1 Spirochaetaceae bacterium
GGCGGTGACGCGCATGGTGTACTCCTCGGTGATCGGGAACCGGAAGCGCAGATTCGCGCGCGGCACCTCGAGCAGCGCCGGCCGCAGGCGCATCCCGGCCGGCGAATGGTCGTCGCCGAGGATGGTGCGAAGCTGCAAGCGGCCCTGCACCGGTTGGCCGCGGGGCGAGCGGAAATCCACCTGGCCGCGCGCAAAGCTCGCAAGCCCGAGCTCGTCGCCGGTCCAGACCAGCGTCGCGAAGGTGTCGAGCTCGCTCTGAACCCGCGTATCGGCCGCCGCGCCGGCGGGCATCAGGAGCCCAAGCAGAACCGCGAGCACGAGCGCAAGCGCCGGGACCGGGCTCGGAACCGGGCGCATCCGGTTTTCGGCGCGGCGGTCACGAAGTAGGGTCGGCGCTTTGATCGTCACCATGTGAGCTCCTCCAGCGAGAAGATGCCGCGCGGGAGGTTGATATCGATCTCAACCTTGTTCAGCACCATCTCGGTACCACTCGAGCGGCGCGTCTGGTCGGTTATGCGAATGCGCGACGGAAACTTGTACTCTCCCTGCTCCTTGGTCTCCAGCACCTCGGTGACCTTCAGCTTGCGCCCCGCGCGGGCGTACTGCTCGCTCTTTCGAAGCACGAAGTCCTCGCTATCCACCCAGTAGATCTGCTTGGGATAGGCGACGTTGGTGCTGCGGGCGGTGAGCTCGATCTTGTAGGTGGGGCGGCCGTTCACGCGCTCTTCGCCGCGCAGCGTGAAATCGTAATCGTCGGCAAGCCCGCGTCCGCCGGTCATGTCCTCATATGAGATGTCCGAGCCGAGGAGCGAGTCGCGCAGGGCCGAGCCGGTCAGCCTGATCGTCTCGCGCGCATCGGGATAGTAGAGGTAGAGGTCATCGTTGCGGCGCAACACGCGCTGGCCCTCCTCATCGCGCGAGGTGAACTCCAGCAGAAACCGTTCCGCCCCTTCGGTGTGGGCTATGAAGGTGCTCACCCGGTCTCCAAACCTGTCGGTGATGACCATCTCGCCCTCGATGTAGCTTGTGGGATGGGTCTGGTTCGCCTCCATCCGCTCGATGATCTCATCGGCGCTCAACGCGAACGCAGACTGAGCCGCCGCCGGTCCAAGCCCGAGCAGGAGCACGAACGCAAGCGCGAAGAGCGCCCGCAGCGCGCTCGAGTCGCGCAGCGTGCCGGACGCACGCATACCCCGCGCCCGCGGCTCCTGCAGTGCGCGCTGCTCCTTCGGTTGCGGCTGTCGAGGCGCGGCCGGGCCTGACGCGCGCTGGCTTCTATGACCGCGGCCGTTCGGTCTGCTGAAATGTCCGGGGGTTATCGATCTGTGGTTCATTCTTATGCTTCTCCTTAGCATCTGAAATTATGGTGCGCGCGCCGCCTCTTCAGCACGACGCGCCGGCGCCGCGCTCTACGAGCGCAACGCTTCAACCGGTTGTAGCTTCGCCGCTCGCCGCGCCGGGATGAACGAAGCGAGCATCGCAACAGCCAGCGAATAGAAGAAGGTCAGCACGGTCGATCGCCAGTTGAGAACCGGATACAGCATAGTAGACAGATCCATATCGACCAGCTCCATCTGCGCGCTGAAGTCTATTCCGGTGTGCTGAAGCGGAAGCGCGATCGCCGACCCGAGGAGCACGCCGGCCAGCGACCCGGCGATCCCGAGGTAGGTGGCCTCGGTGAAGAACAGCCGGATGAGCTCGCCCCTGCGCATGCCCATCGCCGCAAGCGTGCCGATCTCGCGCGTGCGTTCATGAATCGTCATCATCGTGGTGTTTACAATCACGGTGCTGCCGAGCAGGAAGAAGAACAGCGCGATGATCCGGTATACAACATTGGCGACCTGCAGGTACGCATAGCCGCCGCTGACTTCGCTCCACGGCGTCACGTTCATGCCCTCAAGGCCGTGATCCGCGGTCTCGGCGGCCACCGCTGTCGCGAGCGTTTCGGTAGGCACGCCGGCCCCTTTGATCAGAAGCTCGGTTGCGGCATCACCCATGCGCATGTAGTGCGCCGCGCGCTCGATCGGGAGCAGGAAGGTGCTGCGGTCGAGCTGTGCCACCGGGAACGCCGCGATTCCGACCACGTCTACCGTGAAGGCGTTTGAGGTGCGCACGCGCGTCTGGGTCAGGAAGGTGACGCTGTCGCCGATCTGAACGCCGAGCTCGCGCGCGAGCCGGTTTCCGAGTATGGCCTCGGTGCTGCCGGGCTCCGGAAGCCGCCCTTCGGCCACGATCCCCTCGAGGTCGTCCTGATAGCGGCGCTCGGCGGTCATATCCATACCGATGCCGCGCGCGCTGATCTGCCGCTCGCCGCGAAACGAGACCGAGGCAATCGTAATCCGCGGACTCACTGCCGACACCTCCGGCAGCGTCTCAAGCCGCTCGGTGA
The DNA here is from genome assembly GCA_003552665.1 of Spirochaetaceae bacterium. Classification (GTDB taxonomy): domain Bacteria; phylum Spirochaetota; class Spirochaetia; order DSM-27196; family SLAA01; genus B1Sed10-166. The sequence continues at coordinate 2,390 of PUNW01000399.1, forward strand.
GCGTGAGGTACTCCGGGACCACATACTGCACCGGATTGAGATACTCGTAGCGGTCGTACTCCGCGTTCCGCACGCGTACCTGACCGGTCTCGTAGTTCCAGGCGTTGTGACGAATATCCTCGCGAATGCCCTCGAGCAGCGCAAAGAGCAGCGTGATGCCGAGCGCCGCCACCGCCACCGCGGTGACCGAAAGCAGACTCCGGCGCTTGTTCCGGAAGATGTTCCGCAGTGCAATTGTCGCCAGTTTCATAGATAAATCCTCAGCTCTCTCATCAGTGCTGCCGCAGTGACTCGGTCACGCTGCGCTTCAGAATGCGCCGCACCGGGATTAGGGCGACAGCGCCGGCCAGCGCCGCCGCGCCGATCGCCGTTGTAAGCATCGTTGCCGGATTCCAGACTCCGTACAGCACGCCGTCGAAGCGAAAGTCCATGTCCACCCCTTCGAGCATCGCGGAGTAGTCGATGCCGTAGGTCGCGAGGTACCACACCAGCCCGGCCCCGATCAGCAGCCCGATTGCGCCGCCGAGCAACCCGATCCCCGCCGCCTCGAGCACGAACATCGACCGGATCTCGCCGTTGCGCATCCCGATCGCGCGCATCATACCGATCTCGCGCTCGCGCTCGAGCACCGCCATCAGCATCGTGTTCGAGATACCGACGATCGCGATCACGCCGAGCAGGAACAGGATTATGCCGAACGCAGCCTCCTGTAGCTCCATCGCCGCGGCGAACTCGGCCGTCATGTAATCGAAGCTGAGCAGCTCCACCCCCGCGCCCCCACCGGCGCCGGCGCTGCCTGGTGCGCCCGCCTCAGGCGGGGCGCCCGCCCCCGCGCGGCCGTCGGCGACCCGTTCGAGCGTGATGCCCGCCTGCGCGAGCGCCGCGCGCACCGGCTCGAGGTCGGCGGTTCCGGGAACAGCTTCAGGCAGCGCCAGATGGACGGCGGTGACGGCACCCTGCATCTCGAGGTACGAATCGGCTATCTCGAGCGGCATGAAGACGGTGCGCCGGTCGACGGTGGGGTTGGGAGTTTCATAAATGCCGACGACGTCGAGGTCCATGATCTGATGAAACCCGTCGCGCGTGCGCGTGGTGATCGTAACCGGGTAGCCCACCTCCGCTCCGAGGCGCTCGGCAAGCCAGCCGCTGATAAGCAGCCCATGCTCGCCGGGCTCAAGGTAACGGCCCTTTGTTATCGCCTCGTCGATGCGGAACACACGGGGGTCTCGCTCGGGGTCGATCCCATACATGCTCAGGTGAGCCGAACCGTCCTCGGGATACGGGTCATAGTGCACGATGAGCTCGCCGCGAAACCCAACGCGCGGGGCGGCGGCGATAGCGGCTGCATCGAGCGCATCGAGGATAGGCGCCGGGTTCTCGATCAGGATATCGAGCGGATACTGTTCGTGCTCATCCCAGTAGCCCTGCCCGGTGAGAGCGGCGCTTCCGGTCTCGTAGTTTGCCAGGTTGCGGTCCCCCTCGGCGATCAGGCCTTCGAGCATCGAAGCCATGGCGACGAAGATCGCGACCCCAAACGCGATGGCGCTTGCGGTGATCATGGTGCGCCGCCGGTAGCGGGTGAGGTTCTTGGCCGCGAGCCTGAGGAGCATGCGCGGGCCGGCGTGCGGTCGCCGTTTTGGTTGGGTGGCGTCGTGGACCGGCATCACGCGCTCCTCCTCACCTCGTCGCTCTCGATCAGCCCGTCGTGCAGCCGGCAGAGGCGGTCGGCGTAGTCCATCACCATTTGGTCATGGGTGGAGAACACGAAGGTGGTCCCGATACGCTGATTGATCGATTTCATGAGCTTGAGGATCGCTTCGCCGGTTTCGGAGTCCAGGTTGGCGGTGGGCTCGTCGGCAAGCACGATCAGGGGATCCTTAGCGAGAGCGCGCGCGACGGCTACGCGCTGCTGCTGGCCTCCGGAAAGCTTTGCCGGACGCCGGTCCTCCATGCCTGCAAGCCCCACCTCCGCGAGGATCTTCATCGTCCGTTCGCGAATCTCGGATTCGGCGAGGCCCAGCAGCGACAGCGCCATCGCAACATTCTCGTAGGCGGTCAGGACGGGAATGAGGTTGAAGCTCTGAAACACGAAGCCGATCTTTGCGCGCCGAATCTCGATCAGGGCCTTGGAGCTAACCCCGTGCGCCCCGTTGATGCGGTCGCCGTCGATACTGAGGCCCCCGGAATCAGCGGTATCGATGCAGCCGATGATA
>PUNW01000188.1 GCA_003552665.1 Spirochaetaceae bacterium
GGCCGAGCCGCTACGCGGCCGGCCCTTCTTCTATAGTCTGTAAGATATGCGGGCTAGTTCACGACCTCGTAGCCCGCTTGGGCAACCGCGTTTGCTAATTCCTGCTGTCCGAGCTTTGCGGAATCGAACTGCACCGTGGCCGAGTTGCTCTCGAGCGAGACCGTCGCCTCGTTTACCCCGTCGAGCTGCGACAGCGCGGCCTGTACGCTTGCCACACAGCCCTGGCAGGCCATGCCCTTTATGTTCAGTGTTGTTGTCTCGGTTGCCATTACGTCCTCCTCATCCTTGGTTAGTGTGATGGTTGTTGCGTTCTCCGCCGCCGGCATAGGTTCCTTCTCCCCCGCCGGGGCGGTTGTATGCGTCCCGGGTGTGACGGTCGCCGGTATGGCTCCTTCTGTGCCGGCTGCGTCGGCACGCTCTGCGGCGGCGGGCGAACCGGACAGCCGGGGCGATCCGGGCGTGCCCGAGGAACCGGACGACGCGGACGAGCGCCCGCGCGTATAGCCCGGCTCAATCAGAACGCGCTTCAGCCTCAGGCTGTTATATACGACGTTAAGCGAGCTGACGCTCATTGCGGCCGCACCGATCATAGGGTGCAGCAGGCCGAACATCGCGACCGGTACGGCTACCGCATTGTAGAACCATGCCCAGAAGTAGTTCTCCTTGATCTTACGGAACGTCGCACGCGAGAGATTGACCGCGGTGACCAGCGCCGAGAGCTCGCCGCGCACGAGAGTAACGTCGGCAGCTTCGATTGCGATGTCGGTTCCGGTTCCGATGGCAACGCCGATATTCGCCTGCTTGAGCGCCGGCGCGTCGTTAATGCCGTCGCCGACCATTGCAACCAGGCCGTACTCATCCTGCAGTCTGCGCACCTCGTCGACCTTGCCGTCAGGCAGCACGCCGGAGATCACGCGCGTGATCCCGACGGTGCGCGCAATCGCGTTTGCGGTGCGCTCATTGTCGCCGGTGATCATGGCAGTACGAATCCCTTGGTGTTCGAGCTCAGCGACCGCCTGCGCCGAGTCTTCCTTAATGGGGTCGGCGACCGCGATGATGCCGAGCGCGCGGCCGCCGGCTGCAACCAGCATTGCGGTTTTGGCCTGATCCTCAAAGACCCGAAGTTGAGCTTCGTACGCTCCGGTAGGTATGCCGGCAGCTTCGAGCAAGGCCCGGCTTCCAACCAGAACCTCGGTGCCGTCCACCGTACCGCGAACGCCTTTGCCGGTCACCGCTTCGAACTCGCTCACTTCGCTGGGTTTGATCCCGCGGTCGGCGGCGGAATCAACCACGGCCTGCGCCAGCGGATGCTCGGAGGCGTTCTCGATTGAAGCCGCGTACAGCAACACGCGCTGCTCAGGGTCGGAGCCGTTACCGTTGCCGTTCGCCGTGGCTCCGGCATCTTGGAAGACCGTGATATCGGTCACTGCCGGCTTGCCGGCGGTAATTGTCCCGGTCTTGTCGAATGCAACCACGGCGACGTCCTTAAGTGTTTGGACGGCCTCACCGTTACGGATCAGAATGCCTTTCTCGGCCCCGATGCCGCTTCCGACCATGAGGGCTGTCGGGGTTCCGAGCCCCAATGCGCAGGGGCAGGCGATGACGAGCACCGCAGTGGCGGTCACGAAAGCCAGGGTCAGCGGTGTCAGATCCGGGTTAACCCACGGCAGAAACTCCGCTCCCCAAATCAGAATCTCGCGATGGAACTCAGGGAAAACGTTGAACGATACGAACGTCAGCGCGGTAAGACCGAGGATCACCGGTACGAAATAGCCGGTAACGCGATCGGCGAACTCCTGGATCGGCACTTTGGATCCCTGGCACTCCTCGACCATTTTGATCACCTGTGACAAGAAGGTGTCTTTGCCTACTTTGGTGACGCGGACGCGCAACACGCCCTGCTTGTTGACGGTGGCCCCGATTACCTCATCGGTCTCAGACTTCTCGACCGGCACCGGTTCTCCGGTTGCCATGCTCTCGTCGACAAGACTGCCGCCGGAAACGACTACACCGTCGGTGGGGATCTTCTCGCCCGGGCGTACGATCATGATATCGCCGACCTCGAGCTCCTTGACGTCGACCTCGATTTCTTCATCGTTGACAATCACATTCGCGGTCTTTGCCCCCATCTGCACTAGCTTGCGAATGGCCTGAGAGGCACGCCCCTTAGCACGCACCTCGAGGTACTTGCCGATGAGATGAAAGGTCATAATGGTGGTCGCCATTTCGATAAAGGTCTGAATCGGGAAAAAGAACCCGCCGAGACCAATGATAAACGGAGGCAGCGATCCGAGCGAGACGAGCACGTCCATGTTCGGCCGCCCGGCTTTCATCGCCTTGAACGCGGTAAGGTGGACATGGCGGCCGGTGCCGAACACCACCGGCGCGCCGAGAAGCGCGACGATGCCGAGATAACCCGGCACCGGGGTGATGAACATGTGTACCATCATCACGATCATCACCGCCGAGGCGAGGCCGGCGGAGACGATCAGCCGTTTCCAGGCGGCCCTTACCTTCGCCTCTTCAGCCTGACTCCCGTCGTCGTCTTCATCGAGCTCGACGAGCTCGTAGCCGATATCGGCGACAACGCGCTTGAGGTGCGGCAGCTTAACCTGGGAGGGATCGTACTCGACGGTAACCCGTTCGGCGGCGAAGTTGACCACAGCGCTCGAAACGCCCTCGGTGGCGTTGAGCATGCTTTCAACCGATGCCGAGCAGGAGGCGCAGCTCATCCCCTTGACACCAAGCGTCACCTTGCCCGAGGCCCCGCCGGATTCGGCCTCCAGCGCAGCGTTGTAGCCCGTCTGCCGCACGACCGCGATGATATCGTCGTCGTTCAGCTGCGCGGCATCATAGTCAACCATGAGCTTCTCGTTCGCGAAGTTCACCGTCGCGGACTCGACACCTTCGGTGGCGCCGAGCATGCTTTCAATCGAGACCGCGCACGAAGCGCAGCTCATACCATCTATCTTATATGCCTTCTTCACCGGTTCGGCGGAGGCAGCATCAGCTCTTGCCTTGTCACTCATAAGCGCTCCTTTTCATCATCAGCCGTTCTTGCGCATGTCGGCGATCACGGTCATGATCTCTTTCACTTTGTCGTCCTGCTCGCGGTCATCGCGACTGCGCATCGCCTCGGCGACGCAGGTGTTGAGATGGCTCTCCATTACGAGATTCTCCACCTTTCGGAGCGCCGCGACGATCGACCGCGTCTGGGCGAGAATATCCATACAGTAGCGGTCTTCTTCAACCATGCGGCGAATGCCGCGAACCTGTCCTTCTATCCGACTGAGACGGTTCTCTACGTCGGTTTTCTGTTTTGGATCCATCATGACTACAATATACGATAGGGGGGTATGGCACGTCAACCCCGCTATCCGTTTCTCAGTTAGGTAAAATATGGTATACCAGACCATCCCGTATCGCGAGAGGGCGCGTAGACCGAGCCGTTCCCAGGCCGGCGAGACACCGACGCGGAGAGGACAACACGTATGGCCGATAATCTCTATTTTGCCGGCATGATCGGTTCCGGGAAGACGACACTCGGGCGCCGTGTGTCGCAGATTCTTCAGTGCGAGTTCCTCGATTTGGACGAGGAGATGGATGCCCGTCTGGGGTATTCGTTCCACCGGTTGGTAGCCGAACAGGGTTGGCTCGCGTTCCGCGAGCTCGAGTATGAGATCTGTAAAGACTTTGCACGGCGCTCACAGGCGGTTGTCTGTCTCGGGGGAGGTACGGTGCGGTACCGGTGGAATCTGGACGCAATTGCAGGGTCCGGCCGCGTGATTCTGCTCGAGGTTTCGCTCGATGAGCTCATCAGGCGGGTGCAGTCCGCCGACCGGCCGCGCGTGAACCCCGGTACCGATCTCGCTGCCGATGTGCGCATGCTCTGGGCCAACCATAGCGATAAGTACTACCGGGCGGCCGACCTCGTCTATCGCGCCGAAGGCAAGAGTCTGGAAGCCGAAGCCCGAGAACTGGTTGAGATCATCCGGGAGCGTGGATGGTAGCCTCCGGGGGACTGCCACGCATCGTGTTGGTCAATGCCGGCCTGTGCCGGTTCGCTTGACAGCCCGCGGCAGGGCACCATACAGTTCCGGCGTGTCAAAACGGAGGTACGGCAGATGACCAAGATTGAACGGGTAGAAGCTGCGCTCGAGGGACGGGAGTTTGATCGTCCCCCAATTTCGTTCTGGTATCACTTCGGCCTGCAACACGAGCGCGGTGAGCGCCACGCCGAGGCATCGCTCGCCTTTTTCAATTACTACGACCTCGACTACCTGAAAGTCATGAATGACTACTTTCACCCGATGCCGGACGGTTTGAGCGAGGTCGCCTCACGCGAGGATCTGAAGCGGATTGCACCGATAACGATCGAAAAGAGCGATTGGAGCGAGCAACTGAAAGCGCTCGAGATTATCGCCGCCGAGCTCGAAGGGCGCGCCTATTTCATCGACACCGTGTTCGATCCCTGGCAGACGCTGCAACGCAATCTGGTGGGCGAGCATCTGCCGCGTTTGCTGCAGGAGGCGCCTGATGCCGTCCACGA
>PUNW01000360.1 GCA_003552665.1 Spirochaetaceae bacterium
ACCGGGGCGCACGGGCACGCGATGGGCTTCAACTACAACGGCAAGCTACGGTCGGCCGAGCTACTTCTGAAGGAGGATGGTTCGGCCAAGCTGATCAGGCGCGCCGAAACCCCCGAGGACCTGTTCTCGACGCTGGAGTTCGCGGCCGTCTGAAGCGCGCGGCGCGGCGCGGCCGCGGCGCGCTCTAAGTGCGGATGGCGCGGGCGGCTTCGGACTTGCGCATCAGGTTCTGGAACGCGGAGCACATCTTGCTCTCGAGCTCCTCGGTGGTCATGCACGACAGCAACTCCTGGCGGAAGACATCGTTGCGAACGAGGCTTACCAGGCACGAGAGGATCTGCAGGTAGTCCATCTTGTTGTCCGGGTGGTTGGCGATGATGAACAGGAGTTGCACCGGCTCGTCGTCGACGGCATCGAAATCGATACCCTCGGGTGAGACCCCAAGCGCGATCTGCGGCTCCAGCACTTCGGCGGTGCGGCCGTGGGCAACGGCTACGCCGTGCCCGAGCCCGGTGGACTGCAGTCGCTCACGCTCGATAACTGCCTCAGCGAAGGCGTCCAGATCGAGGCCGTCGATACGACGAAACACCAAGGACTTGCTGATCACCTCTCTGATGGCGTCGAACTTGTTGCTGCTACGCACGCCCCATACAACGCTTCCGGTGTCGAAAAAGCTGTAATGAGACAGAGGCTTCATATTCACAACGTGTACCGTTCTTTACCTCCTAAGTCAAGTGGTGCCCCAGTGGTGAGTGTTTTTGAGGGATTTGGCATAGCCGTGCGCCCGAGATTGTGGTACGATCCGTACCTAACGCTATGCATTGTCACGTTTACCACAAACCGGGCTTCCCCGACGGCCGTGCGGTGCGGACGCTCGAGGAGCTGCGCGCGACGGTCAAGACGCATGTTCAGTCGGTCACGATCGGGGATGTGTACATCGTTGAGGGTGTCGCCGATCTGGATGCGGGGGTGGCGGAGCGCGCCTTTTGCGATGCGGTCTGTCAGGCGATTGAGATTGACGCCCCGGGGCCGGCGAAGTCGGGCCGTTCCGGCGCGCGGCCGGGATGGCGCTACCTCATTGAGATCGCCTATCGCCCGGGTGTAACCGACCCGGTGGCGCTTACGGCTTGCGAGGCGCTGGAGCTGGAGCTCGGGCGGCGGCTGGAGCCGGGCGCGGTGGTGCAGACTGCGCGGCGCTACTTCATCGCCGGGGGCCTGATGAAGGACCGGGAGCTCAACGCGATCTTCGAGGTGCTGCACAATCCGCTGGTGCAGCAAGCGACAATGCTGACGGTGAGCGAGTGGAGCAACGGCAAACGCCCACCCGCGCGCTACCCGGTGGTGGAGGTCGCGGCGATCTCGGGCGCCGAAGCGGTGGAGCGCTTCGACGTTGCGGCGATGAACGCTGAGGAGCTCGCTGAGTTCTCCCGACAACGGCTGCTGGCGCTAAGCGACGCCGAGCTGGAGGCGGTGGCGGCGTACTACCGCTCCGACGAGGTGCGTGCCGAGCGTCGGGCGGCGGGCTGTCCGCCGGAGGCGACCGACTGTGAGCTCGAGATGCTCGCGCAGACCTGGAGCGAGCACTGCAAGCACAAGATCTTTGCCGCGGAAATCGAGTACTACGACGGCCCGGCTACGACGAAGCCGCAGCGTGTTGACAGCTTATTCAACACCTATATCCGCGCCACGACCGCGCGGGTGGCCGCGGGTCGTGAGGATCTTCTCTCGGTCTTTCACGACAACTCCGGTGTGGTCGGCTTCGACGATGAGCATGTGGTCTGCTTCAAGGCTGAGACGCATAACTCACCCTCGGCGCTGGACCCGTACGGCGGCGCGATCACCGGTATCGTGGGGGTCAACCGCGACATCATCGGCACCGGCCGGGGAGCGCGGCCGATCTTCAATACCGACGTTCTCTGCTTCGGCGAGCCGGATACGCCGGCGAACCAGATTCCGGCGGGGCTGATGCATCCGCGGCGGATCATGGCCGGGGTGCATGCGGGGATCATCGACGGGGGCAACCAGTCGGGCATCCCGACGGTGGCCGGCGCGTTTGTGTTCGACACAAGCTTCACCGGGAAGCCGCTGGTGTTCTGTGGAACCGGCGGAATCATGCCGCGCGAGCTCGGCGGGGCGCCGGCGCACGAAAAATGGATCAAGCCGGGTGACCACGCGGTGATGGTCGGCGGACGCATCGGCAAAGACGGGATACACGGGGCGACCTTCTCCTCGCTTGCGCTCGACAAAACCTCGCCGACCTCGGCAGTGCAGATCGGCGACCCGATCACGCAGAAGCGCATGCTCGACTTTCTGCTGGAGGCGCGCGACCGCGGACTGTACCGCAGCATCACCGACAACGGCGCCGGCGGGCTGTCGTCGTCGCTGGGCGAAATGGCTCGCGACTGCGGCGGCGTCCGGGTTGAGCTCGACCGCTGTCCGCTGAAGTACCCGGGCCTGGCGCCGTGGGAGATCTGGGTGTCTGAGTCGCAGGAGCGCATGAGTCTTGCGGTCGCGCCTGAGCATCTGGAGGCGCTGCTCGAGCTCGCCGCCCGGCGGGGCGTGGAGGCGACCGCGATCGGCACCTTCACGGATTCGGAGTTCGTGGAGCTGCTGTACGACGGAGCGCGCGTGGGCTACCTGCGCCTCGCGTTCGTGCACGAGGGGCTGCCGCGGATGCGCCTCACCGCGCGGTGGATCCCGCCTGAGGCGCGCGCCGCAACGCCCGGCGGCGCGGCGCCGAACGGCGGGGCGCCCGCCCCGCCGGAGGGTGGTGGCGGCGCTGGGGCCGCCGGTGCGTCGCAGCGGGTGGATCTGGTGCTGCGGGAGGTGTTGCGCGAGCTGCTTGCCGACCCCAATGTGGCGTCTAAGGAAGCGCTGGTTCGGCAGTACGACCACGAGGTGCAGGGGGGCTCGGTCGGCAAACCGTACCTCGGCGTCGAGACCGATGGGCCGGCGGATGGGGCGGTGCTACGTCCGGTGTTGGGGAGTAACCAAGGCTTGAGCGTGACGCACGGGATCTGCCCATGGTACGGCGACTTCGATACCGAGCGGATGGCGGCTGCTGCGGTGGACGAGGCGTTTCGGGCGCACATTGCGCTGGGCGGCGATCCGGAGCGCGCCTACGCGCTCGACAACTTCTGTTGGCCGGATCCGGTGCAGAGCGATCAGACACCGGACGGCGAGTACAAGCTTGCGCAGCTCGTGCGCGCTTGCCGCGGGCTGCACGACACATGCGTCGCCTACAATCTGCCGCTGATATCGGGCAAGGACTCGATGAAGAACGACGCCGACTTCGGAGGCAGAAAGGTTTCGGTGCGGCCGACGCTGCTGGTGAGCCTGATGGGAATTGTCTCCGATATCGATGCAGTGGTCGGTACCGATTTCAAGGCTGCGGGCGACCTCCTGTATCTGGCCGGTCTGACGCACGGCGAGCTCGGCGGGTCTACGTACGTACGGCGCTACGGTACGGCTAACGAGCCCTCGCCGGTGGTGAGCCCGGAGACGGCGCTGCCGGTCTACCGAGCGCTTGCGGCCGCGGCGCGGCAGGGGTTGGTTTCCTCGATGCACGATCTGGCCGACGGCGGGCTCGGGGTGGCGGTGGCCGAAAGTGCGCTGGCCGGGCGGCTGGGGGCGGCGCTCGAGCTCGGGGCGCTGCCGCTGGGGCCCGAGCTTGGGGCCGCCGGTGAGAGGCTTTCGCAAGAGGGCGACGCGGGGCTGCTCGAGCATCTTATGCGGCTGCTCTTCTGCGAGTCGGCCTCGCGGATTCTGGTGAGTGTTCCGCTCGAGCATACGGCGCAGTTCGAGGCGCTGACGGCAGGGATGCCGGTCGCGTGCGTAGGAACGGTGCAGAATCTGCCCCGGCTGGAGGCGACCTATCGCGGCGAGCGGGTTCTGGCGCTGGAAGTTGAGGAGATCGAGACGGCGTACAAGACGCCGTTCGGGCCGCCGCCGGGTGAGGGCGCGGGCTTGAGGACTGAGGGGCGGCGCAATGTCTGAGCAACGACCGAAAGCGCTGCTGCTGACCGGGCATGGGGTAAACGCCGAGCTCGAGCTGATGGAAGCGTTGCGCCGCGCCGGTGCGGAGCCGGCGACGGTGCATGTGAACGATCTGGTCGCCGACCCGCGGATGCTCGGTGCATACCGGCTGCTAGCGGTGCCGGGCGGGTTTTCGTATGGTGACCACCTTGGTTCGGGCAAGGTGCTCGGGAACCTGGTTCGCAAGCGACTGGGGTCGGCCCTCGCTGAGTTCACCGCCGCCGGCAACCTTACGATCGGGATTTGTAACGGCTTCCAGGTGCTGGTGAAGGCGGGCATTCTGCCGAACACTGCGGGGGATCGGACGCCGGAGGTGACGCTGGTGCACAACGCCGACGGGCGCTTCCAGGACCGCTGGGTGCGCCTGGTCGTGAACCTGCGCAACCCCTCGCCGTGGCTGCAGGGCGCGCCGGGCCTGGTGGAGCTGCCGATCCGCCACGGCGAGGGGCGCTTCCTCGCGGCCGAGCCGTCGGTGCTCACCAAGCTCAACCTCGGCA
>PUNW01000339.1 GCA_003552665.1 Spirochaetaceae bacterium
CGAACCCAACCCGGAAAACGACTGCGACTGACGCACAGACCGACGAACTCGACGAGCGATCGATCAAGGCCCTACTCACCCCGATGACTGTTATCGACAACTGCGGCGACGTCGCCGGCATCGACGGCATGTTCGAGGTCACGACCGACTCCGGCAGCGAATACACCGTCAGCCTGCGATCGGGCGACGGTGCGTGCACCTGCCCGGATCACGAATACCGCGACGTCCGATGCAAGCACATTCGCCGCTGCGAGTTCGAGACCGGCGTGCGAGCGATCCCCGGTCACGTCAACCTCGACACGGTCGACGACCAGCTCGGCGAGCACGTCACCGAGGGCAGCCCGCGAGTCGCGATGGCCGACGGTGGCGCCGTTGCGCAGCGCGAGCCCATCTCGGAGACGGCCGACGACCTGGCGGCGACGGTCGGCCACGTGATCGGCGTCGACGGCACCGGCAGCGTTCACGCCCACTACTCGGCCGCGGACGAGGTTCGGGTCTACGACGTCTCCGGCGGCTACGAGGTCGGCGATCGCCTCGACGAAGGCGACGTCGAGCACACGCAGGACCTTGGCGGCCGACCGCTCGCGGAGTGGATGGGCTACGTGGCCCAACAGCGCGGCTGGGAGACGACGACCCACCGAGCGCCAGACGGCTTCGACGGCGACGAGGAGGTGAGCGCATAATGCAAGACCTAATCGACCGTGCCGCGATGCACGAGGACTCCGACATCGAAGCGATCCGAGAGATCACCGTCTCGCAGAGCGTCGAGGGATCCGAGCCGACACCGCGCGTCATGACCGACGGCGGGCGGCCTCGGTCCTCGGCGTGGCGATCGCCGCTCGGTGGCCCGCGTTCGGACCTGCGGCCACGCGACGAGAAGCCCGAACCTGACTGGGAAGCGATCCGACGTGAGGACCTCGGCCTTGACGAGGAGGACAGCGAGGAGGTGCCGGTCGCGACCGACGGTGGCGAGCCGGACGGCCAGGATAAGTCGCTGACGGAGGCGATCCGCGAGGCCGACGCCGACGAGGCCGAGGACGTCCTGGACGAGTTCGATCCGTTCATCGACACGGAGGGCGACGAATGAACCAGACCATCGAGATCGCGTGGACGACACCGAACGCGCGCAAGCGTCGGTTGCGCTTCGAGCCGCGCGCGACCGGCGGCCACACACGCATCGAGCAGGAGCTGCGCGCCGGCGAGTGGCACACGGTCGGCCAGGAGATCGTCGCGGACGTCGACCTCGAGGCACCGGCGGCGATCGTCGGCCAGGGCGTCGGCCAGTAGACCAGTCTTTTGGAAGCTCTTTCGGAAATTCACAGATCAGTAGCAGAAAGCTGCCCTTTCATCAACTGCTCACCGCGAGTAGACATTCGATACTGCCCACGATCGACACGCTCGACCAGGCCGTGGTCGTCGAGGTGGCGGAGCCGGTTGCCGCAGTACTTCCGCTGGTGACCGGTGTTCAGCGCGACCGTTTTTGGAGTCTGTATTGAGGGGCGTCCTTTGACATCTCGCGCAACGTGTAAAAATTCGAGAATAGTGACATCGGCGCGGGTCATCCACTCGATTCGCCGATGCATGTTATTCTGTTCGTCACAAGATTCGGGCATAATGGTACCGAACGCCGCTAAAGCATCGGTATTGGGATCTTGTCCTTCCCAATTGGGATGCTACGAGCCCCAACCGGGAATACAAGTTTTTGTCACTAGATTGTGAATGTCTTTGCGAATGGTTAGAACCAAACCCAACCGCGGTAGTGTCGGCAGTATCGGAACCGCCACTCCGTCAGTTATGGGTGCAAAAACATTATCGTCTCATATGCCAGAACACCAACCGATCGAGGCGTCATCAATTTTCAGTTTGACTTTCGCCACACGGGGCTGCCACTTATCCACAGTCGGCACTCAGGGGCGGTGTATGCGTCACAAAATAACAAACTCAGTTCGCTCGAACAATCTGCCCGCCGTCAGTCTCGGCTTCGGCTTCGGCTTCGGTCTCTTTTTCATCACTGTCCAGCTCGCCAAGCAAGCGCTGGATGACGTCGTCGAAACTGTCACCAGGCCGCTTGCGGCTATTCAGATCGGTCCAGGTCTCCTCGGTCACTCGGATGTGTTTGTCTGCCTCTCTGGGCATACCAATGTTTACTTGGTCACCATACATAAGAATGGGGGGTATATACACCGGTTAACCGAGTTAACCATGTTTCCCCAGGTCACATGCGTCACCTTTAAGGACCGACCTGTCGTAGTGGGTGAATGTAATGGCGACTGAACACCAGCCGGTGGTAAAAGTTTCTGCGAAAACGTGGAAGGAGCTTAACTCGCGCAAGGAGCCGGGCGAGAGCTTCGAGGACGTCCTTTCGCGGATGCTCGAGGAGCCAGACACGCAGACAGACGAGTAGCCACTGCCTACGCGCCCGGTCCTGGGTCCAATCAAGCCCGGGCGCGCAGGTGGCCGGCCATCGCGGACATATCCGATTTAAGAGACATGAACCACGACGACCATACGCGGGCAACCAGCCCGTTCGATAAAAAGGGCATTGATACGTTTTACCAGTTTACGCTTACAGGTCAGTGTAAATGTAGCATTTACGAACACTGCGCGAACGACCTGCCGGCCGGCCTCGACGGCCACGAGGTCGAGAAAGTTGAACCCCAGCGCTGGTTCGAGCCGTGTCCGATTGACGGTGCCGACAGCGCGATCGAGTTCTACGCCGGTCCTGAGTGCTGGATCGTTAGCGACACGACGATGGAGGTGCGGGCATGACGTTCGCCGCGATCGTCGCAGCCGACACGCTCGCCGACACGCTCGACTCCGTCAGCGTGCTCGTCGACGAGTGCAAAGTCAACCTCAACGAGGACGGCATCGAGATCCGAGCGGTCGACCCGGCCAACGTCGCGATGACTTCGGTCGAGCTCGACGCCAACGCGTTCGAGTCCTACGAGGCGAGCGGCGGCCTGATCGGCGTCGACCTCGAGCGGCTCGAGGACGTCGCCGGCTTCGCCGAGTCCGGCGACCTGATTCATCTCGAACTCGACGAGGAGACGCGCAAGCTCCACATCGACGTCGACGGCCTCGAGTACACCCTCGCGCTGATCGATCCCGACTCGCTCCGCCAAGAGCCGGACATCCCGGATCTCGAACTGGCCGGTACGTACGTTTTCGAGGGCAAACGCTTCGGGCGCGCGGTCAAAGCCGCCGACCTGTGCTCGGATCACATCTCGATCGAGGGCGAGGCTGACGACGAGCTGGTGTTCGCCGCCGAGGGCGACACCGACGAGGTGACCGAGACGCTGTCGGGCGACGACCTGCTGTCGGGGATCCTCGACGAGGACGCGATCTCGACGGCGTGCCGATCGCTGTTTTCGTTGGATTATCTCAAGGACCTGCGCAAGCCGATCGGTGCCGAGACCGAAGTCTCGCTGCGTGTCGGCGAGGAGATGCCGGCCAAACTCCAGTACTCGCTGGCCGACGGCGACGTGAGCGTGCTGAATATGCTCGCGCCGAGGATCCAAAACTGAGGTGGTCATGTATGCCACAAACCACCTTCGACGCCGAGCAGCAGAGTCTCGACGGCGGGACGCCACGCGGACAGTTGACACTTGAGGCCGCGGTCGGCCGAGGTGACGACGATGAGTGACGCCGACGTCGTCGACACACTGCTGTCGGTCCACGAGGGCGATCGGATCGACGAGATGCGCGACGTCTACCTCGGAGGTGTCGAGTGATGGCGGCCACAGACGGCGCGGACACGCTGCCGGTTGTCGCGCCCGGAGACTTCGTCGAAATCGAGACCGTCGACTACTCCTGGGCCCACCCGATGGAGGTCACCGACGTCGACTTCGCGGAACAACGGATCGACATCCGGGGACCCGACGGCGCCGCGTATTCCACGACGCCGACGCGCACCGGTGGCGGCATCTCCCTTCGCGGCAAAGACGGGCGACACGCCGGCATCGTGCTGTCGATCGAGCGCGCGGATGAACTCGAGGACGACAGCAACGACCCCGACCCCGAAGCGGTCTGGGAGCGGTTCCGCGAGCGTGATGGCGTGTCGCAGTTCGTGTCGCTCGAGGACTTTCTCGATGCGGTCCAAGACGCTGACTCGCTGTTCCACGCATCCAAATCGGCCCGTGTGACCCGGCGTATCGCGAGCGCTGGGGTCTCAAACCTTGGCCTTTGTCGTGGCCGTGGATCGGCCCGCACCTTCCCACCCGTTGATCTCGACGAGCGGGTCGAGATGGTCCGAAACGGCGAGCTCCCAAAGATTGCACGAGCGCGCGACTGGGACTGGGGTGAGTCCGATGACTGATCCGTGGAGACTGCGCTGCCCGAAAGGCCACGCCTCGGTAACGGTCTACTCGGACACCTACCTTTGCGAGGCGTGTGATGAGACCTACGACGGTGAGCCGTTCGACGCCAAGCGAACCGAGTTCCCA
>PUNW01000323.1 GCA_003552665.1 Spirochaetaceae bacterium
ACATCGCGTCATGCGCGGCTCGGGGGCTTGCGCCGGCGTCGATCAGACGGGCTGCAGCACGGAAGGCGTCCCCGCTGCCATGGTCGAGGTGACGGAAATAGCCGGTATCGGTACAGAGGCCGAACAGTGCGTTCTGAGCTTCCTCGGGTGTGAGACGTTCACCGGAGTGCTCGATCAACAGCTGGACGAGAACCGTCGTAGAGGGCGCACTCGGATCGACGAGAACGAACTTCCCGTTGGTGCTGTTGGATGCATGGTGATCGATTACGGCTACCGGAAGAACCTCGATCAGGCGAGCGAGCTTTCCGAGCCTGGAAAAATCGGATGAGTCAAGGACGATTGCGGCCGAGTCCCGGCGGTTGAGCGAAGCCGGCTCAGGAGTGCTTGACTCAAACAGCGGGCGGTAGTCACGAATCTCGGGACGATCGAACGGGCCTTCATTCATCAGCCGCGCGCTCTTTCCGCGGCGGCGTAAGAACGAGGCGAGGGCCAGCGAAGCTCCAACACAGTCGCCGTCAGGCTCGACATGGCTGAGAATATAGTAGTGCTGATACTGCTTCATAAACTGCAGCAAGGATTCTGCAGTTGACGCAAAGTTCATCATCCCCGTTAACTAGAGCGCGCTGTGGTGCTGCGCCGAAACCCAGGGTGGCTGCCTTGCGGGTTCCGGTTCTATCACGCCGACTGCCGGCGGCCTAAAGATCTTGGCCGGCTGCCGGCTCAAGACTCTGAGCCCACTGCGTCGGCGCCTGACGGTCCGGTCGTGAGGTTTCCGCGCTGCTTAGTAGCGTACTCGCAGCGTGTCTCCGACCTCGTCGAAGCGTTCGCGCACTTCGGGCCGGTTCGGCAGAAACCCCCAGGAAGGGTGCGCGGTGTTGCTGCGCACAAAAAGCCGGACGTGCGAGAACTCGCCGTCATCGTAGTAAACCTGCATATACGGGGCTGCTCGCCGCTGGGTGAAGACGAGCTGGCCTCTCCCGGCAGCTTGTTCGAACCAACGCGCTGGGATGTACGTTTCGACCGTTTCCAGCCGGCTGGTGCGATACACCACCATGTATCCGGCGCTGTGAGTATAAACACGCTCCAGCGATATCGTGCGGACATAAGGACGAGGCTCCTCAGCGCTTGCCTGCACAGCCAGAGCGAACACTAGCAGCATCACGCTCACGAAGACGGCTACCGGATTCTTCACGATCATCCCTCCTGGATAGCTACGCTCGCCCTCTAGTATATGCAGTCAGGTTTCCAAATGCAAGCACGACGGCGTGCGTCGCAGCTCCACCGACCCGCTTAAGCGGTCTTGCGATCAAACAACACTTCGGGTTTTTCACCTTCTTCGATGACACTACGGGTAATTGCGACCCGCTTCGGCCCCTCCATTGAGGGAATATCGAACATGATGTCGATCATTACGTTCTCGACGATAGACCGTAGCCCGCGGGCGCCGGTCTTCTGTGCCATAGCTTTGTCTGCAATGGCCTCGATGGCCTCATCTTCGAACGACAGCTCGACATCATCGAGCTTGAGTGAGGCCTGATACTGTTTGATAATTGAGTTCCGCGGCTCGCGCACGATGCGAACGAGGTCCTCCTTGGTGAGGTCGCGCAATGCCACGTGAATCGGCATCCGCCCGATGAACTCGGGAATGAGCCCATAGTGGATCAAGTCGTCGGGATGCAGCTGTCGCATCAGCGCTGCGGTATCGCGTTCGGACGGCAGGCGAACGTCCGCCCCGAAACCCATCGGCTGCTGCAGCACACGCTGTTCGACTAGCCGCTCGAGTCCCACAAAGGCTCCCCCGCAGATAAAGAGGATATTGGTGGTGTCGATCTTGATCATCTCCTGGCTTGGGTGTTTCCGTCCGCCTTGAGGCGGCACTGAAGCGACCGTACCTTCAATGATCTTCAGGAGCGCCTGCTGTACCCCTTCGCCGGATACATCGCGCGTGATCGAGACGTTTTCGCTCTTGCGCGCGATCTTATCGATTTCGTCGATATAGACGATTCCGCGCTCGGTGGCCGCGACGTTGTTCCCGGCCGCCTGATACAGCTTGAGAAGGATATTCTCAACATCTTCACCGACATACCCGGCCTCGGTGAGTGTAGTAGCGTCGGCGATAGCGAACGGCACCCGCAGCTTGTCGGCGAGTGTCTTGGCCAACAGTGTCTTGCCGGTGCCGGTTGGGCCGATCAGCAGCACATTGGCCTTTTCGATCTCGATATCGTCCTCGAGCTTGCTTTTGTGGGTAATGCGCTTATAGTGGTTATACACAGCCACTGAGAGTACTTTCTTGGCCTCTTCCTGGCCGATAACGTAGTGATCAAGATGCGATTTGATGTCCTTGGGGCTCGGAATCTCGTCGAGAAACTCAGTGGTCAGCACCTCGTCTTCCTCGTCGAGGATCTTCTTACAGACATGCACACACTCATCGCAGATATAAACGCCCGGACCGGCTATGAGGCGACGAGCAAACTCCGAGTTCTTGCCGCAGAAGGAGCAGATCTTGACGTTCTCGTTGTTATTTTTCTGTTTGCTCATCGGCACTCTTCCTCATCAGGACGCTGTCCACGACACCGTACTCAACACTCTCCTCGGCAGACATGAAGAAATCGCGCTCCATATCAGCAGCGACCTGTTCTTCAGACTTTCCGGTATGATGGGCGAAATACCGGATCAGCATCTTCTTCAAGCGTACCATCTCGCGGGCCTGAATGCCTATATCGGTGGCCTGGCCATGCACACCGCCCCACGGCTGGTGAATAAGAATGCGTGAGGAGGGCAGCGCATAGCGCTTGCCGTCCGCGCCGCCTGCCAGAAGGATAGCCCCCATTGAAGCCGCCTGCCCCATACAGATGGTCTGAACGGCCGGCTTGATGATCTGCATCGTATCGTAGATGGCCAGACCGGCGGTTACCGAGCCGCCCGGTGAATTGATATACAGGTTGATGTCTTTTTCCGGATCCTGGGACTCCAGGAACAGAAGCTGGGCTACCACCAGGTCTGCGGTGATGTCGTGTATCTCGCCGTCGAGAAACACGATACGATCTTTCAGCAGTCGTGAGTAAATGTCGTAGGAGCGTTCGCCGACTCCGGTCTGTTCGACGACGATTGGAACCATTGTGTTGTTCTGTTCAGTCATTGCGGAAGCCCTTTGTGCGTGTACTGATTTGGCCTCGAATTTACGCATTTCGTTGCATTGCGTCCAGGAATTTCACCTTGTTGGCGATTTTCACTGTGGTGCGCTCGAGCAGACTGTCGTATAGCTTGCGCTCCCGCACCTCCTCGCGCAGGTGCTCGAGCATATTGTTCTGCTCGATGTAGTTGCGCGCCTCGTCCGGGTCCATCGAGCTTGCCTCGGCACGCTGCCTGATATCGGCATTCAGCTCCTCATCGCTGACCTCGATGTTTTCCTTTTCGAGTATCTTCTGCACGACGAGACGGCGGCTGAGCCGCTTGGTGGCGTCGTCGCGCCAGCGTTCTAGAAAGTCATTCTTGCTCATGCCCTGGGCCTGCAGCATGCGTTCGACCTGCTCCGAGCTGGACTGGAAGCGCTGCACGAACTCCTGCCAGAACTGCTCGAGCTCTGCGGCGAGCATCGACTCGGGAATCTCAAGCTGACTGTTCTCCACAACCTTGTCGAGGGTCTTCTGGATCTTCTCCTCGCGCATGCGATTCTCCGCGGCCTGGTTGAGCCGATCGCGGATATCCTGCTTGAGGTCGTCAAGGGATTCGTACTTCTCGCTCACGTCCTGTGCAAGCTCGTCGTCAATCTCCGGCAGCTCGCGTTGCTTGATGGTTTTGACCCGGACACCGAGTTTCTTTGTCTGACCGGCGAGCTCAGATTGCTCGAAGTCCTCGGGGTACTCCTTTGTAATCACGGTCTCGCTGCCTTGTTCGAGACCGAGAATGTCGTCATCGATCTTATAGAGGTTGTACCCGCTGCCGACGGTAAACACGAAGTCTTCACGCGCAGTACCCTCGATCACCTCGTCGTTCTCATCCAGCTCCCAGTAGTCGATTGTGACGATGTCGTCCTTTTCGACCACGCCCGAGGGCTTCTCCTGAACGACTGCGTTTTGATCCTGGATATGCGACAGCTCGCGGTCAATGTCTTCGTCAGTGACCTCGATCTCGTCGAGCTCGATCTCGATGCCTTCATACTCGCCGAGCTCAATACTGGGGTACACGTCGTATTTTACGCTGAAGGTGAAATCCTCGTCGGTCTTCAGCTCGATTTCGCTGTCAAGCGCGGGCTGGGAGTAGGGAAGGGGCTTCTCGTCGACTTCCTCGAGGGTTTGCCTGAGGCTTTCATCGAGCAGCTGAGTTGTAGCCTCCCATTTCAGGCTCTCGCCAAACTTGCGTTCCATTATCTCGAAGGGAACCTTGCCCTTACGGAATCCTTTG
>PUNW01000366.1 GCA_003552665.1 Spirochaetaceae bacterium
GCTGAAGGGCTCGTGATCGGGCTGATCATCTTCATCATCATCGTCGCGGTGCAGTTCATCGTCATCACCAAAGGCGCCACCAGGGTTGCTGAGGTCGCCGCAAGGTTCACGCTCGACGCCCTTCCGGGCAAGCAAATGGCGATCGAGGCGGAGTACAATTCCGGGCTCCTGACCGAGGAGGAAGCGGCGCGCAGGAAGATGGAGCTGGAAAAGGAAGTCGACTTCTACGGCGCGATGGACGGTGCCTCGAAGTTCGTCCAGGGTAACGTCAAGGTCGGCATCCTGATTACGGTGGTTAATATTGTCGGGGGCCTGGTGGTCGGGATGACGATCCACGGCGAGCCCTTCGAACAGGCGGTAGCAACCTACGTACAGCTGGCGATCGGAGACGGGCTGGTGACGCAGCTACCGGCGCTGCTGATATCAACCGCCACCGGCCTTATCGTCACGCGCGCGATCTCGGACGCCACCTTCGGCGAGGATGTTACCGCTCAGTTCTCACGACAGTCACGCGTGTACTGGATTGCGGCGGTGTTCCTGGTCGTCCTCGGCGTCTTGCCGGGATTCCCGTGGTACGTGTTGTTCCCGATGGGCGCGCTCGCCGGGTTGCTCGGCTATCGGCTGTCGCGTCGTGAGCAGGCTGAGGAGGCGGCAGCCCGAAGGCCCGACGGCGAGGCCAAGACGCAGGAGGCGCCGGCCGAGATATCGCCGGTTGCTCCGCTCGACCCGATCAGCCTGGAGCTGGGCTACGGGCTGATCCCGCTGGTCGACAAAGACAAAGGCGCCGAGCTGCTCGACCGGGTCACGCGAATTAGACGCGAAACCGCATTGGAGCTCGGTCTTGCGGTCCCGCGCATTAGGATTATCGACAACATGCGCCTCGAGCCCTCGCAGTACTGTTTCAAGATCCGCGGTGTGGAGGTCGGCCGCGGAACCATTCGAATGGGGCACTATCTGGCCATCAATCCGGGAACGGTACGTGAAGAAGTGGAAGGTGAGGCGACCCGTGACCCGGCTTTCGGGCTTCCCGCGCTGTGGATCACCGAGGAGCGCCGCGAGGCGGCCGAACGCGCCGGATATACCGTTGTCGATCCGCCTTCGATCATTGCCACGCATCTGACCGAGCTGATCAAGCGCCACGCCGCCGACATCCTCGGCCGTCAGGAGGTGCGCGCGATCCTGGATGCGCTGAAACGCGACTACCCTGCGGTGGTCGAGGAAGTGCAGTCGGTACTGGGTGTCGGCGAAGTCCAGAAGGTGCTGCAGGGGCTGCTGCGTGAGCAGGTCTCGATTCGCAATATGGTCACCATATTGGAAGCGCTGGCTGATTATGCTACCATCACGAAGGATGTTGCGTTCTTGATCGAAAAAGTCCGTCAGTCTCTGAAGCGGCAGATATGCCTGCAGTACGCCGACGAGGATAAGACGCTCAGGGTGTTGACAATCGAGCCCTCCTTGGAGCAAGCCATCATAGAGTCGCGGGTGGAGACCGCCGGCGGAGTGACTCCAGCGCTGAAGCCCGAGCTGCATAGGGCCTGGGTTACTGCAGCGCGCAACATGGTCCGCGCGGTTCAGGAACAGGGATACTTGCCGATTGTGCTGTGTTCGGAAACTGCGCGGCCTCTGGCCAAGAGCAGTACCGCCCGCGAGCTTCCCGACCTGGTGGTATTGTCGGTGCAGGAAATTCTTCCCGAGATACGCGTCGAGAGTCTCGGGGAGATACGAATCGAGGAGTGAGGTCACGGCATGCAGTACTTTATCGAGCAGGCGGCAACACATCGTGAGGCTGAAGCCAAGGTTCGGCAGAAGTACGGTGAGCGTGCGCGTATCATGAGCCATAAGAGCGTGCGTATCGGGGGTTTTCTGGGACTGTTCTCCAAGGAAGGGGTGGAGGTCACCGGTTACTTCTCAGACGAACCGGTGCGGCGCGAGGCTCCGAAACGCAATACCGACGTGGAAGAGGAGAAGAAGAAGATCCTCGGTAGTGTGAAAAACGATAAAACCATGGAGATGGTGCTGAAGGAGCTGCAGGAGCTGCGTGAGTCGCTGCGCGGTGAAGAGCGACCTGCTCGCGGCGCCGCTGCACCGGCGCAGAACCACCCTACGATTGACCGTATCGCTGAGCTTCTGCGGCACAACGAGTTTATCCCCGAGTACGTGGAGGAGATGGTCAACCGCATTCGAAGTGAGTTTTCGATCGATCAGCTGGACGATTTTGACCATGTAGAGCGGCAGGTGGTACGCTGGATTGGGGAGACAATCCGCTTGAGCCCGTTCGAGGTGAAGCAGAGACCCAAGATTATGGTGCTCGTAGGCCCCACCGGCGTGGGCAAGACTACCAGCATCGCCAAGCTCGCGGCTATATACGGGATACAGGGCGTGGATGGTGTTATCAGCGATGTGCGCGTGATAACCATCGATAACTACCGCATCGGTGCCAAAGAACAGATCGAAACCTACGGACACATCATGAACATCCCGGTGACCTGCGTGGAGACTTTCGATGAGCTGCGCAAACAGGTGGCGCTATACCGTGACGTTGACGCGGTGTTCGTGGACACGGTAGGTAAGAGCCCGCGCGATTTCGCCAATCTCGGAAAGATGAACTCGCTCCTGCAGGGGTGCGGCGGTGCGGCGGAGATCCATCTCGCCCTCAGCGCAACTACGAAAACGAGTGATCTTCAGCAAATCCTGAGGCAGTTCGAGACCTTCGGCACCGAAGCGGTGGTCATCACAAAGCTGGACGAGACGACGCGGGTGGGCAATGTGATCAGTGTTCTGCACCAAAACCGTAAACCAATCTCGTTTATTACCGATGGTCAAGGTGTGCCCCAAGACATTGAACCGGCGTCGATACCGCGGCTCCTGATCAATCTCGAGGGGTTCAGTGTGGATCGCGAAGACATCGAGCAGCGATTTGCGCAATCACGAGCGACGGAGAATCACAGTGGCTGATCAAGCGGAAACCCTACGTGAGATCATGAAGGCCCGAAGCGTTCCGGAGAAATCCGGTACACGCATCATTGCAGTGGCGAGCGGGAAAGGGGGAGTCGGCAAGACCAACATCTCCACGAATATCGCGCTCGCGTATGCGAGATTGGGGAAACGGGTCGTGCTCATGGACGCCGACCTCGGGCTGGCGAATGTCAACGTCGTGCTCGGGGTGATCCCCAAGTACAACCTGTATCATCTCATCCGCAAGCAGAAATCACTCACAGATATCTTGATGGACACCAGCTACGGCATTCAGATCGTGGCCGGGGCAAGCGGCTTTGCCAAGATCGCTAATCTGACCGAGGACGAGCGCGAGTCTTTTGTCGAGGAGTTGAGCGCGCTCTCGGCGGCTGATGTCATCATCATTGATACCAGCGCCGGCGTGTCCAACAATGTGCTTTCGTTTGTGGCCGCCGCTGACGAGGCGATCATTGTGACGACTCCCGAACCGACCGCAATCACCGATGCCTACGGAATCATCAAGATCATCGCAACCGAGATAGACAATCTGAGCCTCGGGTTGAAGCTGATCGTCAATCGGGTCGGCTCGGTGACCGAGGGGAAGCAGGTAGCGCAACGGGTAATTAATATCGCGTCCCAGTTTTTGAACCTCAAGGTGGATTATCTTGGGTATGTGTACGAGGATGCGACTGTGCATCAGTCGGTGTTGCGCCAGAAGCCGTTCATGGTGAGCGACCCGAAGAGCCGCGCCTCGATCTGTATTCAGCACATTGTAGGGCGCATGGAGAAAATTGACGTCAAGGAGGGGGCCGGGATCGGGCGTTTCCTTCGGAGGTTGTTCTCACGCAGCAACTGAGGCGCAGCTTGACGGGGGTATGGTTTTCCCCTAAGCTGTGCCTGGGCTACTGGAGATTGTAGCGCAATGCGGATAAACTGGCGAACCGCGGCAGTCGCGGCGGGAACTGGGTTTGTACTCTCGCTGCTCAGCGGCCTGATAGGAGGCGTCACCTTCGGTGCGGTCCTGTTCAGAGCCGTCATCGCTGCGATCATTGTCGGCGCGGGCGGTGTCGGCATTGAGCGGGTCCTGCGCAGCTATTTGCCGGAGTTGTTCTCGGTGGTTGCGGGTGCCGGCTCGGCGGAGGCTCCGCAGAGCGGCAAGGTTGAAATCGTGCTAGAAGAGGACGAGTACAGTCCGCAAGGCGAGGCACCCGGGCGTGAAGCCGGCGAAGCGGCAACTGAAGACCTGCCGCCGGCCGACGAGGATGACGAAACGACGAGCGACGCCGGTGCGGAAGGCGAGAACCGGCCGGTGAGCCTGGATCACCTCGAGGATTCGTTGGTGGAGGAAGTCACCGAGGAGCTGGGGGGTGAGGAGCCTGATTCGTTGCGTGAGGGCAGCGAAGAGTTCGGGTTCACGCCGGCCGACACCGGCGATGAGGCCGAAGGTGCGCCCGAGGGTCCCTCGGTTTCCGGTTGGGATGAGGACGATGACACGGATCTTTCGGAGCTCGACAGCCTGCCCGACCTCGAAAGTCTCGGAGATTTCAGTGGTAATGTTGGAACCGGCGGGAGTGCGCCACGGAGCTCTAGTACGGGCAGGAGCGGCGGCGGCTCGGCTGAACAGGACCCGTCGGTGATGGCCAAGGCTTTACAGACAATGTTAAACCGTGACGAGCGACGCGAGTAACCAAGAGACGCAGATGAGCGAGAACGCTTTAGCCACTAAGACCGAGGCGGAGCTGTGGCGCCTGTACCGGAAGACCCACGATCCGCGCATCCGCGAGCAGCTCGTCAAGCAGTATGCTCCGTTGGTGAAATATGTCGCCGGCAAGGTTGCGATCGGAATGCCGCACAACGTCGAGTTCGACGATCTGGTCGGCTACGGCGTGTTCGGTCTGTTCGACGCAATCGAGAAGTTCGATCCTGACAAGCATGTCAAGTTCAAGACCTATGCGGTTACCCGGATTCGAGGCGCCATCTTCGACGAGCTGCGTTCCATCGACTGGGTGCCGCGCTCGGTGCGCCAAAAGGCCCGCGAGGTGGAAGAGACGGTCCGCCGGCTGGAGTCCGCGCACGGCCGTTCCGCCACCGACGATGAGATCGCTGCGGAGTTGAATATTTCGCTCAAAGAGTTCGAGAAGCTGATGCTGAAGATCAGCGGCACCTCGATCATGTCTCTGAACGAAGTCTGGTACACCGGTGAGGACAGTGACACCGTTTCGATCGCTGATACTATCGAGAGTCCTCAAAGTCTGAATCCGGACATTATCGTCGAAAAAGACGAGATGAAGCGCGTGATCGTTCAGTCGATCAACGAGCTTCCCGAAAAAGAGAAAAAGGTCCTTGTGTTATACTATTATGAGGACCTAACCCTGAAGGAGATCGGGCAGGTGCTTGAGGTCACTGAGTCGCGCATTTCGCAGTTGCACACCAAGGCGATCATGCGATTGCGAGCCAAGCTCACCAACCTCAAGAAAGGGATCATGTAGCCATGGTCGGTATGGACCGGCTCAAGGAGTACATGCAGCAGCAGTACTCCGAGGACAAACAGCGAAACTTCGTCAATGTCAGCGGAGACACGCTTGAGGAGGCGTTGAACGCCGCTGCTATCGAGCTGTCGCTTCCGCTCAAGCGTATTGAATACGAGATCCTGGAGAAGGGCACCAAGGGCCTGCTCGGTGTCGGTAAGAAGCCTTACTCGCTGCTGGCCTATCCGGCTGCCGATCAGCATGAGCCGGAGTCCTTGGATATATCCGGAGGCGACGACCTCGATTTCGACGAGATCGCAGCGCGGCATCGTGACGGAGAGGCGCTCGTGCGGCGTACGCGGCAGGGCGTATTTCTGAAGGTGACCAAGCCCGAGGGAGGCGGGCGCCGCGTTACCGAGAACGAATCGTTGACCGAGCTCCACCGCCGGTTCGACGGCGATTTCAACGCTGCGCTGGTGGCAAAGATCGTCAAGCGTGCCGACGGTGAGTATGTGAAGGTGGCGGATATGAAGCATGATCCGTCCAACGACGCGATGCTGACCGTCAATATCGTGGAGCTCGAGATGAAGGCGCTACTCACAGCGACGCCGCCCGGGCCCGGGGGAGCCGACCCGGAATACGATGCCATCACGGGCTTTCTCCAGGCGAACGGCGTCGTCGAGGGCATCAAGGACGAGGTAATCGCTCGATTTGTCGATAAACCCGAGTACAACGAACCGGTTTTGGTGGCGGAAGGCCGCAGGCCGCGCCACGGGGCGGATGCCCGCATCGTCTACGAGTTTCAGACCGACAGCAGTCAGATCAAGCTCAAGGAGACCGACGGGCGTGTCGATTTCAAAGAGCTGAATATCGTACAGAACGTGGTCGCCGGGCAGGTGGTGGCCCGCAAGGTTCCCGCCGAGCCCGCTGAACCGGGGGTCACCGTCACCGGAAAGGTGCTTCCCGCCGAGGATGGTAAAGATGCCACAATACAGGTAGGGAAGAACGTCAAGCTCTCGGAAGACGGACGTACGGCGGTCGCCGAGATCAACGGGCAGGTCGTAATTTCCGCCGGAAAGATCAACGTGGAGCCGGTGTACGTGGTCAACGGCAACGTCAGCCTCAAGACCGGCAACATTCTCTTCCTCGGTACGGTTGTGGTGAAGGGGCATGTTGAAGACGGCTTTGATGTAAAAGCCAGCGGCAACATCGAGATTATGGGCGGCGTGGGCAAGAGCAATCTCGATGCCGAGGGCGACATAATCGTGCACCAGGGCATCGGCGGCAAGAGTGAGGGGAAAGTCCGTGCAGGGCGGAACGTGTGGTCCAAGTTCATTGAGAACGCCGACGTTTTCGCCGGTGACCTCGTGGTGGTGAGCGACGGGATCATGAACTGCCACGTGATCGCTCAGCGCAAAGTCATCTGTAAGGGGAAACGGGCGAGTATCGTCGGCGGGCATGTGCGCGCGGCGGAGGAGATTAACGCCAAGTCACTTGGGGCTGTTGCCGGTACCGAAACGGTGCTGGAGGTGGGGTACGACCCCACGAGCAAAGAGCGCTTAACCGCCCTCGAACAGGAACGCAACGAGTATCAGAAGAAGCTCGAGGAAATCTCGCGCAATCTGACCACGCTCGAGAATATGCGGCGACAGCGGAAGAAACTGACCAAGGAGAAGGTCGAGAACTACAAACGCTTGATGAAAGGCAAACAACAGCTAACAGCCGAGCTGCGGCGGATTGCCAAGGAAATTGAAGAGATTCAGGAGTACCTTCACGAGTTGAGCACCAGTGGGCGCATCAGTGCATCTGCTACGGTGTTCCCCGGTGTGAAGGTGTATATCAAGGACGCGCCGCTTGCGGTTAAGAACGAGTTCAAAGCCGTCAGCTTTGTTGCTGAGGGCGACGTCGTGAAAGTCACCAAGTACCAGGAGTCTGATGAGGATTTAGCCTCGGCGCGGAAGGGGTAGTGTACGGAAGGCGAGTATGTCGCTCCAACCAATCGACCTGCAGAACTTGTTCCTCAGGCTCAGCCAGATCGGTCAGGATCAGGCGGCGGAACGAAACGCCATCATCCAGGGGCAGGAGGTCGTCGGGAGAGAGATCGCCCAGAGGAGCCGGGATCGCCAGAACAGCGTGGGTGAGCCGGAACGGCTGGAGCAGGGGCCAGAGCCGGTCAACGAAGGCGAGAGCGGCGCGGAGGGCGAGTCGGGTGAACAAGGAAGGGAAGAACGTGAAGCTGAAGGACCCGACCACGAGAACGTATTTCGCGATCCGGACCTCGGGCAGAATATCGACATTTCGGGATGAACCCGTATGACGATCCTCATCGGTGTCGCGCTGAACATCCTCATACTCGCGATTGGGTTCGTATATCTGCACTCCAAGTTTGAGCGCCGGACGCGTCCGGAAGCGCTGCTGCAGGAGGTTACGCGCGAGGTCAACAGCATCATCGTGGAGCTGAACCAAACCACCGACCGGAACATCGGGTTGATCGAAGAACGGATTGAGAATCTTAAAGGGCTGCTCGAGAAGGTCGACAAACGCCTCGCTTTGATGCGACGGGAATGGGAACAGTACGACAGCACGACGCAGGTGTATAGCAACCTGAAACAAGCGGCTGCGGGAGGTCGGATAACGCCGTTTGCACAGGGGCAGGGCGAGGACTCCGCGCAACGCCGGGAGGCTCCGAGTCAGGGCGCGGAACAGCAGCCGCAGAAACGAGGGCTGCGGCCGGCGGCCGGAGGCTCCTCGGCCGCGAAGACGGCACAGCAGAACCGCGACGAGATCCGTAAGCAGGTTATAGCGTTACATCGAAAGGGAATCGCGCCGAATATTATCGCAAATCGTGTCGGGTTTACACTCGGCGAAGTAGAACTCATCATAGCGTTACACGATAAAAAGGCCTGATATGGACTCGGTTATCGGAATTGATCTTGGAACAACAAACTCCGGCGCAGCGGTCATGCTGCACGATGCGCCGCGGACAATCGTAAACGCATACGGTGGGCGTACCATGCCGTCGGTTGTCTCGCTTGGGCGCAGCGGTGAGGTGCTCGTAGGCCATCCGGCGCGGAACCAGGCCGTAAGTCACGCGGAAATGACCGCGCGCAACGTGAAGCGCTTCATGGGCTCCGGCGAAACGTTCAGCCTCGGAGATCAACGCTTCAGCCCGGAAGAGCTCAGCGCCTTTATCCTTGAGCAGTTGAAAGCTGACGCGGAAGCTTACCTCGACACCCGGGTAACGCAATGCGTCATCACCGTTCCGGCGCACTTCTCTCAGGCCCAGCGGGTTGCCACGCGCGAGGCCGGCCGTATCGCAGGTCTGGAAGCGCGCAGAATCATCAACGAACCGACCGCGGCCGCGCTCGCGTATGCCGAAAGCCTGCCGAGCCGGGCGCGGCTGGTGGTCTTCGATCTCGGCGGCGGTACCTTCGATGTAACCTGTCTCCGTCGTGACGGCGAGCAGTTCATCGTCTGCTCGACGCTCGGAGACGGGACCCTCGGCGGTGTCGATTTCGACCGCCTGCTGCTCGAGCAGGTGGTAACGGAGTTCGAACGTCAGGGAGGTGCCCGCGTACAGGAAGACCGTGTGCTGATGCAGCAGCTACAGGATCTTGTCGAGCGGGCGAAGATCGACCTCTCGAGCCGCAGCAGCACCTCCGTAGCGCTGCCGTTCTTCGGACCCGAGGGCAGTACTCACCTGACGTTCGAGCTTACTCGGTCACTCCTGGAGGAGCTGATTGCCCCGATGCTGCACCGCAGCGTGGAGTTGACGATGCAGGCGATGCGGGAGGCCGGCTTTGATGACGAATGCGGGATCGACTATCTTGTGCTTGCGGGCGGCTCAACGCGTATTCCGCTCGTGCATGCGTATCTGGAACGCGCCCTCGGCTGCAGACCGACCGCGCGGATCAACCCCGATGAGGTCGTTGCGGTGGGGGCGGCGATCGACGCCCACCTGAGTCGGACCGGAAAAGAGAGGTCGTGCATCCGTGATGTCGCCGGGTTTGCACTCGGTGTGGAGACCGACGACGACACAACCGTGACTCTGATCCGGCGCAATACGCCGCTGCCTGCGCGGGCCACGGAAACCTTCACCACGGTCAGCGACGGCCAGCAGGCGGCGCAGATTCACGTGGTGCAGGGCGAAGCCGCCCGGGCTTCTGCCAATACATCGCTCGGACGGTTCCTGCTTGCCGGCTTGCGCGCGGGGAAGCGCGGGTCACCTCGGATTAGAGTGAGCTTTGAGCTCGATCTCGATGGGATCGTTACCGTTCGAGCGCGCGATCTCGACTCGGGGGTGCAGGAACAGACCACCGTTGTGCCGGAGTTCGATGACCAAGCGCGTCTGGAAAGAGCCGGCGACCGGCAGGCCGAGCGCGGCGGGTCGGAAGGGACTGAACCGGGCGGTGAGCTTCGTCAGGGCATGCAGCGGCTGATTTCTCAGGTGCAGTCGACAATGGCAGCGAACGCCGGCCTTCTCGAGAGCGAGTTCCGCCTCGAGATCGAGGAGTTGTTGCAGGGCGCCCGACATTGCTCTCAGACTCTGCAGCAGACCTCCAGGCTCCGCGAGTATCAGGTAGCACTTGAGGCAATCCTCGGCGAGCTGCGCGCGCTCGAGACCGAACCGGAGGCGCGGAATGAAGGCGCGTAACCTCTACCGCGAACTGGGGCTGAAGCCCAACGCTGACCACGCGGAGGTCAAACGCGCCTATCGGGCGCTGCTGAAGCGCTACCACCCCGACCTTGCGGGTGCGAACAAGAACGGCGATCGGCTCGAGCGGATTATTGCCGCCTATCGCGAGCTGTGTGCCCTGCATGACCGGTCGCGGTTCGACGCCGCGCGCGCCGGTGCGGGCGGCGGGGTAGGCGGGGGGCCGCGCGGAGGTCGGAGGCGGCAGGGCTCAGCGACCGGGAGCGCGCGCGGCGGTTCGGGTGCAACGATGGGCGTTGCCGGGAATGCGGGCTCGGGCGCGCGAAGATCCGGGGCCGATAGCGGCGCCTGGGGAGGTACCCGTAACAGCGAGCGCGAACGGGAACGCGGCGGCTATGATTTGTTCACGCTCGGGCGGATGGCGGTGGAATCAAACAGTGTGAGCCGCCGGGCATTCGCGGTGCGATCGCTCGGGAATCTGCGAAAGAAGGCGGCCTACGCGTATGTCAGGCGAGCATTAAGTGACCCGGCTGAGCTCGTGGTCCTTGAGGCGGCGCGCGCGGTTGCCAAGCTGCGAATCCTGCAGTCAGGGGGCGAGCTGGCGGCTGCATTTCACGCAGGCAGCCGCGCAGTCAAGTCGGCGATTTTGTCGGCGGTGGAAACCATCGGGCGCCCGCAGTATTTCCACAGTGTCATACTGTATGGGCTCCGGGATTCCGACTCGGGAATACGACGCCGCTGTCTGCAGTTGTTTCGACAGTACACACGGATTGATGCCGGCCGGGACTATGCCGGATCTGGAGAACGCGTATGACCCGTGAGACGCGCACGCTGGAATATCGCCGGCGTCTCGGTCAGGCCTTCTTCGAGGACGGTCGGGTGATGCTGGAGGGGCTCAAGGACGCGGTCTCTCAGTTGCGGAACAGCGATCAGCCTGCCGGCCTGTTGAACCAGGCCTTTCGGCATGCGCATTCGCTCAAGTCGGAGGCCTCGTTTCTGGGTCTCAACGAGCTGTTCGAACAGGCACACGCACTGGAGGAGTACCTCGCGCTGGCGAGAAGCGGTGATGTCGAACGAGTCGGCGGGGTCAGGACGCTCGTCGATGCGGTTAAGGCGGTGCAGCGGGCGTTCGTTGAGGCAGAGCAGTCCCTCCGAAGCCGGACCGACGCCTCAGACCTGGAAGCTCACCCCTCAACACAGAGCGGAACCGTGATTACCGGCCCGCGGCCGGGTGGTCTACAGCGCCTTACGCGTTTTGAGAGACGGGTGCTGCGCGAGGCTCAGGAACGGGGCGAGAGCCTGTACCGCATTCGTGGCGAGATCGTCGAACCGGAGCCGATGCTCTACGCTCGCGTCTACCTTGTGATCTGCAACCTCGAACGGATCGTAAACGTCGTCAAGACCAATCCTCCGGTCGAAGAGGTCACCGATGCTCTGCGGGGGTTTGAGATTCTATGCACTGCCGAGATAGATCCCGACACGATCGCGGATTCAATCTCAATTGCCGCAGTCGAGAACGTACGCGTCGAGCGCCGCTCGTACGAGCACTTTTTTGCCGCAGCCGATTCCGAGGATGACGGTTACCGTTCGGGATTCCTTGCCGGCCTGCGTGAAGTCGATCTGGCGATGCCGACGCGGAAGTACGAGCGCCTGTGTTTATACACGGACGAGCTGCAGCGAGAGCTGGCCGGCCTGTACCGAGCGGTGCAGCATGACAAACGCTTGCCGGACACGGCGATCGAGCGCAAGCTCGCTGCGGCGGCACGGATGGCCGGTGTGGTCGAACGGACCGTGACCGAAACCTCCAAGGTATACCTCTACGGAGTCTTCGATGAGCTGCAGGCCGTGGTTGCGCGCCTGGGGCGCGAGCTCGGCAAGCCGATTCGGCTGAAGACGAGCGGCGGCGAGCTGACGGCATTTCTCCCGCTGGCTCGCATCCTGGCTGAATCGCTCGCCCACCTGGTGCGCAATGCCGTGGATCACGGGATCGAGCTTCCCGACGATCGAGCCGCCGCCGGAAAGCCGGAATACGGTGAGATCCGGGTTGATGCCGAGCTCCGGGACCGCCGCACCGTGATCAAGGTCTCGGACGACGGTCGCGGCATAGATGAGCGGGCGGCTCGCGAGCGCTATCGTACGATTTTCGGGAGTGAGCCTCCACAGGACCTCTTCGAGATCGTTACCGCACCGGGTTTCACCACGCGGGCCGACAGCACTGCGGTTTCCGGGCGAGGGGTCGGGCTGGACACTGTCCGCCACACGCTCGAGACGGTCCTCGGTGCGCGCGTTGAGATGCAGACCAGGGTAGGAGGCGGGGTCACGTTTTCGCTCGCCTTATCCGGCGGAGCCCGGCTGGTCAGTGTGCTGGTAGCTCGGTTCGGTGAGGAGCGATTTGCCGTCCCGGCGAGCGAAATCCTCGAGACCGTTCGTCTGGACTTGCGCTATCTTTCGCACGATCATCTCGGAGGCTCGTACTATCGATTCAACGGACGCGACCTTCCTCTGCTGAGTGTGACTCCGGTTGGGGCGGTCGAAGAGCTCGACGCCGGCAGGCTTTTCGGTGTAGTAACACAGCTGAGTGACCGACCGGTCGTTATCCTGGCCGACGAGCTGATATCGGAGGAGACGGTGGTGCGCGACGAGCAACGGCACAACTTCGTGCACTCGCAAACGCTCGGGATCGCGGTACGGCTGCTGGTGCCGCTGCAGCTGCGGGTCTAGAACACCCGCGGACACACTAGACGGACACACTGCACGAACAACGACGATGGGAAGACTGCAAACGCGCAATGAGGAGATCATCAACAGC
Organism: Spirochaetaceae bacterium; assembly: GCA_003552665.1. Taxonomy (GTDB): domain Bacteria; phylum Spirochaetota; class Spirochaetia; order DSM-27196; family SLAA01; genus B1Sed10-166. Next base: position 12,887 of record PUNW01000366.1, read on the forward strand.
ATTACGCACGCGTTCGGCGCGTTGCTGGCGATACCGGGTACGGTGGTCCTGATCGTCCAGGCTGCGTTCCGGGGAGATCCGGCGCGGGTTGTGGCGGTTTCGGTCTTCGGGGCGACTTTGATCCTGCTGTATACCGCCTCAACGCTGTACCACACGGTGCCGATCTCGACGGCCAAGTCCCGGTTGCGGGTCTTCGATCATGTGGCGATCTATTATCTGATCGCGGGTACCTATACCCCGTTTACGCTGGGGCCGTTGCGAGGAGCCTGGGGGTGGAGCCTGTTCGGTGTTGTGTGGGGCCTGGCGATACTCGGAACCATCCTGAAGCTGTTTACAATCGGCCGACTGCGAGTTCTTTCAGTGGTCATATATGTGGCTATGGGATGGATCGTGGTGATCGCGGTGCGGCCGCTGGTCGCGGCGCTCTCACCGGCTACCCTCGGGTGGCTGGTGGGGGGCGGTATCGCCTACACCGCCGGAATCGTGTTCTACGCTAATCAGCGCCTGACCTTCAGCCACGGAGTGTGGCACGTTTTCGTGCTCGCCGGAAGCATCTGCCATTACGTCGCTGTCTTGACACTGGACTAGCGTGGACTAGCGCCGCCGCCGCCGCGTAAGCGCAGTGGTGCCGATACCCCCGATCACAATGCCGATCGCCAGCATAATGATCATGATCAGCGCCCGGGACGTCGTCACGGTCCAGGCCAGAAATGCGATCTCGATGGTCTCGGTATTCTGAACCATAAAAACGATCGCGAGCACTCCGCAGAGCCCACCCAGCAGAAACTTGATCATCGGCTTTCCTCCTCAGCGGTGAATCGGCCCCGGGAAAACAGGGCCGTAACACGTAGCGGTCGTGAGTATACTGGAGAAATCCCGAACCGTAAACCGCTGTACAGGCTCCGGAAGGCCGGCGAATACGCGGGTCGACCTCCGGTCCCAATTGCTATCACAATATCGTTACGAGTAACTCTTTATTGACGTAGTAAGAAATCGGATCTATTATACGGCGGGTCCCGGGCTTCATTTTGAGGCCGTGGTGATGGGACTGAGGGATATCACTCCACATTAAGGGGAAGGGGGGAGTATGACTACGATGATCGTGATTGTAGGGGCGCTCGTCTACGGCGCGCTCTACTTCGTCTACGGCCGCAAGATGGAGACCGAGGTTGTCAAGGCCGACAACAGCATCCGCACGCCGGCTCACCGCCTATACGACGGCGTTGACTACGTTCCGGCGCGCACTTCGGTGTTGTTCGGTCACCATTTTGCGTCGGTCGCAGGGGCGGCACCGATCGTTGGACCGGTGCTTGCCATGGCCTGGGGCTGGGTGCCGGCCCTGGCGTGGGTATGGTTCGGAAACATCTTCATCGGCGCGGTCCATGACTATCTTTCGGTCATGGCTTCGGTACGGTACGACGGGAAGTCGGTTCAGTTCGTTGCCTCGGATCTGATCAACAAACGCACGGGCTATCTGTTCTATATTCTGGTGTTCTTCCTGTTGGTGTTGGTAGTTGCAGCGTTTTCCGCGGTCCTCGGCGGCATGTTCCTGGCCAACCCGGCCATTCCGGCCGCCGCAACCTATCTGCTGGTCGCCGCGGTGATCCTCGGCGTGCTGATGTACCGCACCAATCTGCCGTTCCAGGTGAGCTCGCTCATTGGAATCGCGATGCTGGTGCTCGTGATCTATCTCGGTCATACCTTTCCACTGGATTTCAGCCGTAATACCTGGTTCCTGCTGATGTTCTTCTATATCATCGTGGCGGCCGCTATACCCGTACAGGTGCTGCTGCAGCCGCGTGATTACCTGAACGCATGGCTGCTGTACGCCGGTCTAGGTCTCGGGGGACTGGGCGCCATCTTCGCGTTCGGTGGGTTTACCGCTCCGGCATTCACAACCTTCTCACCGATCGTGACCGCGGGTCAGCCGACGCCGTTCTGGCCGGTCATTCCGCTGATCATCGCCTGCGGCTCGCTCTCCGGGTTTCACTCGCTGGTAGCCTCCGGAACCACCTCCAAGCAGCTCGATTCCGAGAAGGCCGGTCTGCCGATCGGGTACGGCGTCATGCTGGTGGAAGGCTTCCTCTCGACTGTCGTCGTTATCGCGGTGGCGGGCTGGGGCATGGCTGTCATGACCGAAGCCGGTCAGACGCTTACGGTTGCCGGCTGGGCTACGGAGTATACTCCGGCGCAGGCTGCTACGTATCCGGGCGCGGCAATGTTCTCTGAAACCTGGGCCGCCATGATCGGCGACACCTGGCTCGGTTTCATCCCCGCCGCATTCCTGCGGATCATCGCCGGTATGTGGGTCTCCTCGTTTGCGCTGACGACCCTTGACAGCACCAACCGGTTGGGACGCTACTGTCTGGTGGAGATTCTTGCGCCGTTGAAGAGTCGTGCCGAAGGCGCGTACCGGCTCCTGACCAACCGCTGGATCGCGTCGCTTATTCCGGCCGGTATCGGAATCTGGCTCGGCTGGAGCGGCACGCAGGCGCTGTTGTGGCCGTCGTTCGGCAGTGCTAACCAGCTGATCGCGGCGATTGCATTGCTGACTGGGACGGCATGGGTGTCAAAGCGGCTGAAGACCAAAGCCACCTACGCATTTGTTCCGGCGATGTTGCTCTGGGTCACGGTTACCGCGGCAATGATCTGGTATCTGGCGGTAGTGATCCCGGTAACCTGGGCGGCTGATGCTGCTACCGGCGGTACGGTTGCGTTCATCGTTGCCGCGATGCTGATCATCGACTTCGTGTTCATCATCGATTTCTTCAAGACGCGCAATCTGCCGGCGGCAGGCTTTGAGCCGCAGCAGGAGTAGGTGTACAGACCGTTAGGAGTCTGATGTATGAGAGGCGAAGGCGAACAGACAACAGTCATACGGCGCGCCCTCCGGGCCGTCAAGGCTTTCTTCACTACCATGGATCAGGCGCACCGCAATCGCGCTGTGGGCATGACCGAGTGTGAAGTGCGCGAGCTGGAGAACATGTTCGTCCTTCTGCTGATGGGTTCATTTGCGGGAGTACCGGCTCCGCCGTCGTTTATCGCGGCGGAGCTCCTCCCTTACCTGGAGCATGAGATCAAGGTTGTGAACCGGCGCGCCGAGTCCGCCTCGGACGCCTTGGCCGAACTCGCAGGCTGCCTGGACGTTACCTGAGTTATCATAATCTTGTGAGAGAGAGAATCGTTGAAAACACTGTTCTTCACCGGGAAAGGCGGGGTGGGGAAGTCTACCCTGGCGGCCACCTGCGCGTGGCAGTTGTCGGAGAAGGGGTTGAAGGTGCTGCTGGTCTCGCTGGACCCGGCCCACAACGTCGGCGATATCTTCGCGACGAAGGTGACCCACTCCAAGAAACGGTTCACGCGCCGGCTTTATCTGCAGGAAGCTGACCTGGAGAAAGCTGCGGCGGCCTACATCGAGCAGAACATCGACGTGCTCACCGAGGTCTACAGCTACACGCGGGCGTTCAACTTCGACATGTACTTCAAGGTCCTGCGGTACTCGCCGGGGGTTGAGGAGTACGCTTCGCTAACGATCATGGAAGAGATCCTGCGTCGCGAGACCGGTTTCGACTATGTTGTGTTCGATACACCCCCGACCGGGCTGACCCTGCGGATTCTGGCGTTGCCGAACATCTCGATCACCTGGGTGGATAGACTGCGACGCATCCGGCGGCAGATTCTCGAGAAGCGCTATACCGTACATAACATCACCGGGAAATACAGCGAGGAAGGCTACACGCTGCCCTACGAGGAAAAAGACGACGGCGTGATGAAGAAGCTCAACGAGATCTGGCAGCGCTATGTCAACGTGTATAAGGTGTTGAAGGGGCCCGACAACAGCATTGCGGTAGTGTTCAATCCGGATTACCTATCGCTGCGTGAGTCGCAGCGCATTATTTCCGGGCTCAAGGATCTGCAGCTGCCATTGCGCGCCGCGTTTAACAACAAGTATGAGGAGCGGTTGATGGCTGCGGCCGACGAAGTCGAGCAGGAGTTGTTTCCTAACGGCGCTAATGATATTCTTGTCTCGCGCGTGCCGCTACAGGATACAAACAGGGACGGCGCATATCGGATGCAGTTCGACGTCACCAAGGCGTTTTACTAGGAGCACACGGTGGTAGGCGGGACAGCGGTTACCGAACAGCCGGTATTCTATTTATTCATTGCGGCTACGATTCTCCTCACCCTCGGCTACAGTTGGGGCCGGCGGCGCAATCGGCGGATCACACGCGCCACCTTCGGCGCGATTACCGAGGTGCTACGGCCGAAAGACCAGCAGTTTACCAATATCGGCGGGCTTACCGGGTACCATGCCAACTTCATCCCGCATAAGAACCGCTATGTCAAGCAGGTGGACGCAACGCTGACATTGCTGCCTCGGCAATCGTGGCTGTGGTATCCCTTCTCACGCCTGACACGGCGCTTCGACCGGCTGTTTCTTTCGTTTCACCTGACACCCCGGGCCTCAGGGGCGCTTGAGGAAGGCCACCTCATCGATAAGTCGTACTCGGGGTTCGGCGGTGCAAAGATCGACAATGCCGAGCGGCTCGAATGCGAACGGCTGGACTGGGGTGGGCGAACCTTCTTCCTGTACTACGCAAATGACTGGGTAAAAGAGCAGCTTGAATACTGCCGTAAGCAGCTCGGTGAGCATCCTGGGCCGTTGCGGCATGTCGCGCTCGTTCCCGAACGCGACCGGCTGTTTGTCTTTCTGATACCGCGGCCGGCTGAAGTGAAGCCGGTGGTCAAAACTCTCAACGAGTGGTTCATGAATCTGGTGGCGGAACCCGCGAAGTCATAGGTTCGCCTCTGTTGTGCTTCCGATCACGAAAAATTCCTCTGTCGTGGTTTCTCAGAATTGACGGGCCCGGGATCTGGGTCTACCATTTTGTTAGGGTCCTCAGTCTTTCTTGAGGTTCTTGTTCATAAGGCCATATCCAAGTTTCTCAGAAGCGAGACGGAAGGAGGGAAGCATGACTACAATTATCGTGATTGTAGGCGCGCTCGTCTACGCTGGATTGTACATGGTGTACGGGCGCAAAATGGAGCAGGACGTTGTCAA
>PUNW01000072.1 GCA_003552665.1 Spirochaetaceae bacterium
AAAGGGCCGAGGCCCCAGCGGCACAGGTGCAGCTTATTGTCATCCTCGGCATCGTTCTCGGGGTGCTGCTGGCGCTGGGCCTGGGTGCGTTCATTTCACGGTCCATCACCAGGCCGTTGCTGCGCGGCGTGGAGTTCGCTGAAAAGCTTGCCAATGGCGACATGACCGGGCAGCTTCGGCTGGATCGCGGCGACGAGATCGGTACGCTCGGCGACTCGCTAGACGACATGGCCGGCCGGCTGCGCGAGGTAGTCGTGAGCGTGCAGGGTGCCTCCCAGAACGTGGCCTCCGGCAGTCAGCAGATGAGCTCTACCGCGCAGCAGATGTCGCAGGGAGCTACCGAACAGGCCGCGTCGGCCGAGAACGCCGAGAAGGGCGGGCGCGCTGTTGAGCAGAGGGGCGATGCCATGAAGGAGATCGCGGAAAAGATCTCGATCATCGACGAGACTGCGCGCAACACCAACCTGCTGGCGCTCAACGCCGCGATCGAGGCCGCACGGGCCGGCGAGCACGGCAAGGGCTTCGCGGTGGTCGCGAGCGAGGTGCGTAAGCTTGCCGAGCGCAGTCAGAAAGCGGCCGCGGAGATCTCGGAGCTCCCGCAGCGCAGCGTCGGGGTCGCCGAGGAAGCCGGTGAGATGTTGCAGCAGATCGTTCCCGACATCAAAAAGACTGCCGAGCTCGTACAAGAGATCAGCGCCGCCAGTGCGGAGCAGAACTCAGGCGTGGATCAGATCAACAAGGCGCTCGCGCAGCTCGATCAGGTGATCCAACAGAACGCCTCCTCGGCGGAAGAGATAGCCTCGATGGCCGAAGAGCTTGTCGGGCAGTCCGACCAGCTGCAATCGACGATGAGCTTCTTCAAGATCGGCGAGCAGCGCAGGCAGCTCGCCGCGCCGCAATCGCATGGCGCGCATGCCGGTGCAGGACATGCGTACGGCCGCCAGGCGGGGCACAGGACGACGGAAGACCTGCCGGAGCGGCCTCGGGAGGATCCCGGGCACAAAGCGGCGGAGGGGGGCGCCGGTCAGAGCCGGACCGGCTCGGACGGGGGCGGGACTGCGCCGAAGGCGCGCCGCCGGGCCTCTTCGAATAATCCCGGCCCCGGTGGCGGGATCGACCTCGATCTGGCCGGAGGCGGCCGCGATAGCGCGGACAGCGAGTTCGAGGAGTTCTGAGAAAGGCTCCCGTGAGGGAGCCTGCTCCGCGCGTGGTGGGTGGTGCGAACGGGTGCGCCGCAGTTGGGACGTGGACAACTGCGCTATACTCCACGTAGAGTAAGGTATGAGCGAGACCCCGCGCGCCACACGAAGCTTCTACGAACGACTGCTCAAACAGGGATTCAGCCGCGACGAGATCGCCGAAGTCCACCGGCGGCTGCGTGAGAAAGGCTATGGCGAGGCGCCGAGCGAAGGCGTGCTTCGGCGTGAGCTTAGCTCGGTGCGCCGGGCCCGAACGGTCGACCGGCGCGGGCAGGGAGGCGCCGACGCGGCGCCGCCGCCCGCGGTCGGCCGGCGCGCAGAGGACCGGTTTCCGGTGATCCCGCCGGCGTTGCGCCGACGAATCAACGCGTATGCGCGCTCGCTGCAGCTTCCGATTGTAGGGCCGCGGGAATGGCTGGATGATCTACTGAGCTTCCTGCCGCTTCGTGTTCCGGACTGCGTCGCCAAACGCTACGTTGAGCGCCTCACCAGACAGCACGGACTGGAAGGCTTCGGCGCCGGGGAGCTGTCGCTGTATGACACGGTCCACGCGCTCTCGTACGCCGCCCAGAAGCTCATGGGCGATCTTTTGCCGCCGGAGCGCCCTGTTTCGGCCGGACGGCGGGCGCGGCCGGACGGCGAGTTATCTGAGACCGAACAGGTCAAAGCCGATCTGCAGCGCCGCGACCCGTTCGGGTATCGGGTGCTTCAGGAGTTCGTCGGTCCCTTCGAGCAGGTCAAGAAGCACCTGGAGTATCTTCGCGTCCGTCAGGATAACGGCGAACGGGTTGAAACGGCCGCCTTATCCGAGGTGGCGCAGGCGGTGTATCGGCTCTGTCTCAAGACCGAACAGGTAGATAGCCAGAGCGCCGGTGCGACCTTGAGTCTTGCACACGAGATTCAGACCGCCTACCGGCGCAGCGCCGCCTATGCAGAGGAGCTCGACGAAGCGGCGCGCATGTTTCGTATTGCGCGTGACAATCTTCAGCGTTACAAGTTCGAGCTCTACCCCGTGATCCTCAGACTGCTGAAGAGCGATTACCCCTGGCGTCCGCAGGATCCGGAGCTCATCGAGCGGCTCTGCGCGCTGCTCGGCGTCGCCGACGAGGACATCCTCGAGCGCAGGCGCTACGATCAGCGGCAGGAGCAGCTGCAGCAGGAGCAGCGCCGGGCCATCGAGCAACGCGAGCTCGAGCGACTGGAGCGCGAGAAGAGCTCACAGTTTCGCGAAAGCTATGCGCCGGTCCTCCGCCTGCTCGGCTCGATGTTCCCGGGCTCGGGGATCGGGCAGCTCGACCAGGGCGCATTCGTATTACCGTATTTCGAGCGAGTTCTGTTCCGTGACTCGGGCCGGTTTGCTTCGGTAGAGCCTGGGCTGACCTCGTTGGCTGCGGAGGATCCGCTGGCCACGATCATTCCGCTGCACCGCATTATTGACGACTGGCTGCATTCGTTGAATCCGTATCGGCTCGAGCGTCTGCTCGGCAGCGAAGCGATCTCCGCAGCGCTGGTGGCGATCCGCGACGAGTGGCAGGCGGTCTACCCCGAGCTGTTCGACCTCTATCTGCGCGATGTGGCGGCCTTCGCGCGGGAGATCTCCGGCCCTGCAGACCGCGCCCGCGAGTTTCGGCGCAGCAGAAGCGCTTACGTGTTGCAGCGCGAGATCGAGACGCTGCGGACGCGGCTGCTGCGGCGCACCGAGCGCAGCGGTCCGGTGCGAGACCGCCAGGACCGCATCGTACTGCCGATGTTGGCCGAGCGCCTGCACAACGAGCTCATCGGGATCGGCCGGCACGTGAGCCTCGCGACGTTGCGCCGCGACGATCCCGTCGCGCGTCGCCAGGTTCGCATACTCGTCGATGAGCCCTTGATCGATTATGAGCTGTATACCGATCCACGCTCCTATGAGTACAAGCCGGCGACGCGCCAGCTGCGGCGCTACATCGAAGCCCGCAAGCAGCAACCGATCGCCGAGACCGGGGCGTACGCATCGCTGTTCCCGCTCGATACCGTTCGCAGCGTCTGTGATCTATATCGCTTCCTGCTTCGCGATCCGGAGAGTTTTCTGATGGTGAGCGGCTCGCGGCTGGAGACGGCCGGGCCGTTTGAGCAGGCGGCATGGGAGGAGGCCGAGAACGATTCGCGCGATCCCGGGGCAACGCTCAGGATCGAGTTTGCGGAGGAACTGAGCGCACAGTATCGTGACCAGCTTACCGGGCTGCGCGACAAGAACTTCTTTCTCGAGCGCATGCCGGAGCTCTACAAACGGCTGCGGTCGGACGGCAAGCCGATCACGGTGTTGATGTTCGATATCGACCACTTCAAATGGATCAACGATCACCTGGGCCACCAGTTCGGCGACAAGCTGCTCACGGCGATGGGCGAGCTCGTGAACGCCAACAGCCGTCCGGCGGACTGGACGATTCGCTACGGAGGCGAGGAAATCCTGATTCTGATCGCGGACGATCTGAATGCCGGAGTAGTGCTTGCCGAGCGTTTGCGATATCAGCAGGAACAACGCATCGAGTCGAATTCCGATTACGAGGCTGTGCGCCGCCTTGCAAGCGACGGAGGAGCGCCGTGCGGCACGCTCTCGGTCGGCGTGGCTGCGTGCGGCGATCTTTCCGAGATCACCGCAGCGGTGGAGCGAACCGACGCGGTGCTTTATGCCGCCAAGGCGCAGCGCAACACTGTCGCGGTGCTGCCGCGAGAGACTCCCGAGCCGTTACCCTATGAGGAGTATCGCAACCAGCGCCTCTCGGCCTCAGGCGTCTCCGGACCGCAGGTCGCCGGAGGTGAGCCGGCGGACGACAAAGGGGCGCCGCGCCACGGCCTGCGCAACGGCGGTTCCGACGAGCCGGACCGCGGAGCGGATTCCACTCCTCAGTCCTCCTCCGGCGAAGCGGCTGCAGGTGGGCGGGGGACGCCGGCAGCGGCACCGGCGGAGACGCCCGAAGAAGAACGCGCGAGCCGGAACCGGAGCTCGGATCGGTCATCCGATAGACCGGGCGACTCGCAATGACGAGTTGCCCCCCGCGCCGGCAAATCGGTACAATGAACCAGCATGCAGAGCGTATACTTGGACAACAACGCGACCACACCGGTAGCGCCCGAAGCGGTCGCAGCGATACACGACTGTCTTGAACACACCTTCGGTAATCCGTCGAGCCTGCATCGTCCAGGCGTCCAGGCCGATGGGGTTCTCGGGGACGCACGAAGAAGTCTGGCCGAGCAGTTCGGAGTACCCGCTCGCGACCTGTATTTCTGCTCCGGAGCTACCGAGGCGAACAATACCGTGATTAGCGGGGTGGCGCACGCCTATCATGCGCGCGGGCGGCATATCGTGACTACCGCGGTTGAGCATCCTTCAGTGATCGAACCGTTGCGCCGACTCGAAGAGGAAGGCTTCACCGTGACCTATCTGAGCCCCGATCCGGTCAAGGGCCTGAGCGTTGAGCAGGTGCGCGCGGCGCTGCGGGCGGACACGATCCTGGTCAGCATCATGCAGGTCAACAACGAGACCGGAGCTGTGTTTCCGGTGGCCGATATCGCGCGCATGGTGAAGTCGCACTGTAAGACAGCCGTGGTGCACAGCGACGGTGTCCAGGGTTTCGGGAAACTCGCCTCGCCGGCGGGCGCACTCGACGCCTACAGTAGCAGCGCGCACAAGATTCACGGCCCCAAGGGTGCGGGCGCGCTGTACCTGCGCCACGGTGTGCGCTGCCGGCCGCTGCTGGTCGGCGGGGGGCACGAGACGGGCCTGCGAGCGGGCACCGAGAACGTTCCCGGGATCGCGGGCTTTGCAGCCGCCGCGGCGGCTGCCGGCGGCAAGCGCGAGCAGGATTACAGCCGGATCGCCGCGATGCGCTCACAGCTGGTGCGAGCGGTCGAGAGCACGGGCCGCGCGGTCATGCTATCCCCGCCGGATGCCATCGCGACTACCCTGGCTATGGCGTTTCCGCCGATACCGGGTGAGGTCATGGTGAATGCGCTATCGGAGGCCGGTGTGGCGGTCTCCACCGGGTCGGCGTGTGCAGCATCGCGCAACAAGCGCAGCCACGTGCTGGAAGCGCTCGGTTTTGAGCAGCGCGTTATAGACTCGAGCGTACGGTTCAGCCTTTCCCGGCTCAATACGGCCGCGGAGGTTGAGTCGGTCGGCGAGGTGCTCGCAGCCACGCTAAAGCGCCTGCGGCCGGTTGCGGAGCGGGTATTGAGATGAGCGAGCCTTCTGAAAGCGCCGCGGCGCAAAACGCGCCGACTGAGCCGCTGCGCAGGCTGGTGCTGGTTGCCTTCGACGAGATTGCTCTCAAACGCGGCCAACGCGGGCGCTTCATGCAACAGCTGCGCACCAATATCGTGGCGCAGCTGAATTGTGAGGCCAAACGCGTGGTCGCGCGGCACGGCCGAATCGAGATCGAGCTCGGCGAGCTGGACGCGAACCGGCTCGGTGCCTCGGAAGAAGCCTCGGAGCGCCCCGAACACGATGACGACTCGTCTGCGGCTCACTCGTCTCAGGGAAGTCGTGAGGACGAACAGTGGCGCGTCTGGAGCGCTTCTCTTCGGAGAGTATTCGGTATCAAGTGGTACGCGCTCGCGGAAGCGGTTCCGCTGAATCTGGAAGCGCTGGAATCAGCGGTGTTGCGACGGGCACGGAACGCGGCGGCCGCAGGGGTGAGAACGTTCAAGCTGGAGCACTCGCGCAAGAATAAAGAGTTTCCGGTGGATTCGATGGAGCTGAACCGCCGTGTTGGTGCGCTCGTGCTCGAGCGTCTGCCCGAGCTGCGCGTTGATGTGCATTCGCCTGATCTGCTGATCGATGTCGAGATTCGTCACAACGAGATCACGGTCTTCGCCGAAAAGCATCCCGGTGCGGAGGGTTTGCCGGTGGGTAGCACCGGCTCGGCGCTGACGCTGCTGTCCGGTGGAATCGACAGCCCGGTGGCAGCCTGGTACGCGATGAAGCGCGGTCTCTCGATGGACTACGTGCATTTCCACAGCCCGCCGTACACCGGTCTGAAAGCCGAGCAGAAAGCGCGTGACCTGGTGGACGCCCTGAACCGCTGGTCGCCGCAACCGGGACGGTTGTTTCTGGTGCCGTTCGCCCGCATTCAGGAGGAAGTGGCCGACCGCGCTCCGGCAGGGTACTGGACGATCATTCAACGGCGGTTCATGCAGCGCATCGCCGGGCGCATCGCCGAACACCATCGGCTCGAAGCGCTCACCGTGGGTGACAGCATCGGGCAGGTGGCAAGCCAGACGCTGTCGAACATGGCGGCAATTGATGTGGCAACGCGTCACCTGGTGTTGCGACCGCTGCTCGGGTTCGACAAAGACTGGATCATCCGCACCGCCCGTGAGATCGGCACCTACGAGATCTCGATCCGCCCGTTTGAGGACTGCTGCGTACTGTTCGCTCCCCAGAAGCCGGCGATTCGCTGTGAGGTGGTGACGGTTGAGCAGCACGAACAGCAGCTGGACCTGGAGGAGTTGGTACAGGCGGCCCTTGAGGGCGTGCAGGTCGTGACCGTTACCGGACCCGGGGGAGTAGACCGCCGCGATGAGCGGCGCCGATGATCAGCGCCGATAAGCGGGCCCTATGGGCCGCGCTGAAGGGATTGCCGGCGAGCCGCGCAGCCGAGCGAGCTCGCCGCTTGGGTTCCCGCTTCACTTGGTCACTTGGCCGCGCGCTTGACGGCGGGCCGATACTGTGTTATACATTATATTAGTAGTAAGGTTTCTGCCGGCTCGCCGGCACACTGCCTCCGAGGCACCCGTCGCTGCCCCCTCACCTGCGGCGGGTGCCGTTTTTTGTGCCCCGGACGCCGGCGTGCTTTGGCGCAGGCGTGTGATTGCGACCTTGACCGCCTGGGCGGGGTCGACGTACACTACCGGACAGACATATCGTTCCGTTAGGGGAGCTGTTGCGAGCTGCGACGGCTGAGACCAAACCCTCGAACCTGATCCGGATAATGCCGGCGAAGGGAAACGGACGCGCTTGGTTGCGGTGCCCGCAGGACGGGTGCTGCGCGGTGTGGCGGGCGCCCGAGCCCGCAGATCGCCCTGCCATTCTGTCGTCTTTTCGTCTCTCTCCCCTGTAAAAACGCGGAACCGAGCAGCTGCCGGCGGCCGGTACCGGCGCGTAGTGCGGTGCGTGCAGCGCATCCGGTGCATGTGTTGCATGCGGTGCCGGAGAAGGCCGGCCGGCGGAGCCGGGCGGTGAAGGAGCTCTGCAATGACCTTGCGCGATATCGGCGAGTTCGGCTTGATCGAACGCATTGCCGAACGGTTCCCGACGGCGGGATTCGAGGGGGGAAGCCTGGGCATCGGCGACGACTGTGCCGTTCTGAGACGCAATCGAGACGAGCTCGATCTGGTGACAACCGACCTGCTGATCGAAGGGAGCCATTTTCTGCGTGAAGCGATCTCCCCGAGGCTGCTCGGTCGCAAGTCACTGGCGGTAAACCTCAGTGACATTGCCGCGATGGGCGGCGAATGCCGATGGGCGTTCCTCGCGCTGGCGTTACCGGGTGAGATATCGGTCGCCTGGATCGACGAGTTCTTCGACGGTGTCCAGGAGCGCTTGGCGGAAGCCGGAGTCGAGCTTCTCGGCGGCGATACAACACGGTCCAACGGGCCGATCGTGATACAGTTCACGGTCCTCGGCTCGGTCTCCCGCGCGCACCTGAAGTTGCGCCGCGCGGCGCGCGCGCAGGATCTGATCTGTGTTACCGACTGTCTCGGGGATTCAGGCGCCGGCCTGCAGGCATTGCTGGAAGGGGTAGCGCGCAACGACGCAGTGGCGCACCTGATCGAACGACACCTCGATCCCCGCCCGCAGCTCGCTGAAGGCGCGTGGCTGGGCGCCTCGAGTGATGTGCATGCCATGATGGACCTCTCAGACGGGCTCGATTCGGACATCCGCCGCATCATGGAGCAGAGCCGGGCGGGGGCCCGGATCGAGGTCGAGCATCTGCCGCTTTCATCCCAATTACGCGAGGTAGCCGCGCAGCATGCATGGTCAGCCTGGGAGCTTGCGGTGAGCGGTGGTGAAGACTACGCCCTGCTGTGTACCGTAGCCCCGGAACGCTACACCGTGCTCGCGGAGGCTTTTCGCAGCCGGTTTGGCCGGGAGCTATCGGCCGTCGGCCGGATTACCGACCGGCCGGGCCAGTTACTGTATCTGCGTGATGGAGTGCAGGTCGACCCGAGCAAGCTCGGATTCGACCATTTCAAGAACGACTGAAGAATCGAGCGAGGGAGAGGATATGAGCAGCAGCACAAGGCAGTATCGACGCGTCTGCACAATCGCCGGCTCGGACAGCGGCGGTGGAGCAGGAATCCAGGCGGATCTCAAAACCTTTTCGGCTCTGGGATGCTACGGAGCATCCGTCATCACCTCCTTGACCGCACAGAACACGGTTGCGGTCCGCGCGATCCACACCCCTCCGGCTGAGTTCACGGCGGCCCAGATCAACGCGGTGTTCGAGGATATCGGTGTGGATGCGATCAAGATCGGGATGCTCGCCAACACCGAGATCGTGCAGGCCGTGGCGGAGCGTTTGCGCCATTTCGAAGCTCGCAATGTGGTGGTCGATCCGGTCATGGTCGCAAAGAGCGGGGACCGGCTTCTCAGACAGGAAGCCGAGCAAACCATACTCGACGAGTTGCTTCCGCTGGCCGATGTGATTACTCCGAATATCCCGGAGGCGGAGGTGCTCGCCGGCATGCGGATTGGTCCCGGCGATAGCGAACATCGGGCGGCATGTGAACGGCTGTTGGAGCACGGTCTGCGGGCGATCCTGCTGAAGGGCGGGCATGGTACATCGGGGGAGAGTGCCGATCTTCTGGCGGTGCGCAGCGACAACGGCGAGATCCGCTACCGATGGTATCGCGGCCAGAGGATAGAAACGGACAACTCCCACGGCACCGGCTGCACGCTTTCGTCGGCAATTGCAGCGTTGCTGGCGCGCGGACTGGAGCTCGAAGAGGCCGTCGAGGGCGCCAAGGAGTATGTCACGCAGGCGTTGCGAGCGGGGGTCGAGTTTCGGTTGGGACGGGGGCACGGGCCGGTGCACCACTTCTATCAATGGTGGAGCTGAGCAGAGCTCCGACCCTTGGGATCGATTGTTGTTGACAGTTGCCTGCGGCGGGATTACAAGGGTATATGGAGTTCACCTGCACCGTCTGTAACCGGCGATACACCCCTGAGCTCGCCATGTTTCGATGCCGCTGCGGCGGGTATCTCGAGTACCGCGAACAGCGCGCCTTTCCTTCAGCCGCGCTTGCCGAACGCGACCACAGTATCTGGCGTTACCGCGAAGCCTACGGCCTTCCTTCGGAGTGTCGTCGCATAACTCTGGGCGAGGGCCGCAGCCCGATCACGCGGCTGGAGGTGCCCGAAGGGACAATGACGGCCAAGCTCGACTACCTGCAGCCGTCAGGGTCGTTCAAGGATCGCGGCGCGGCGGTCTTGATCTCACTTCTTGCGTACCTCGGGGCACAACACGTCGTCGAGGACTCCTCCGGCAACGCCGGAGCGGCGGTTTCCGCTTATGCGGCTGCCGCCGGTATGCGTTGTACCATTTATACTCCCGACTACACCCCTGAAGGCAAGCTTCTGCAGATGCGCCTATACGGAAGCGAGGTACGCACCGTCGCCGGCACCCGCGATGACGCGCGCAAAGCTGCCGAGCAGGCCGGGACCCGCAGCGCGTATGCCAGCCATCTGTGGAATCCGGCGTTCGTGCTGGGGCTCCAAAGCACTGCGTTCGAGTTGTGGGAGCAGCTCGGCGAAGAGCTTCCGGCGACCATCGTGGTACCGCTCGGCTCAGGAGGGTACGTCGAGGGCCTGCACCGTGGGTTCGACGTGCTCCTGAACGCGGGGTATCTGCGCGAAGCGCCGCGCCTCCTCGGTGTGCAGGCTGCACACTGCAGCCCGGTACACACCGCCTTTGAGCAGGGCCGGGAGCACCACAGCGAGGTCGAAGTCGCCCCGACGATCGCCGAAGGCATTGCGGTGCAAAATCCGCCGCGCTCCCCGGCGGTTCTCAATGCGCTGCGTTCCAGCGGCGGGTTCACCATGGCGGTTACCGAGGAAGAGATCCGCAGCGCCACGGCCGCGCTCCTGCAGCGTGGAGTATTCGCCGAGCCGACGAGCGCTGCCGCCTATGCGGCCTGGCGGAGACTGAGCCGCAGCGAACGCGCCGAATCGGTCGTTATCCTCACCGGCCACGGGCTCAAACAGCTCACAAAGCTGACCGATCTCGTCGGCTGAGCGCAGCAGTGCCAGGGAGTGCCGGCTGTGCTATTTACGCCGTGCCGTTGCCGATAATGGTGACCACCACCCGGCGGGCTCCACCGCCGTTGCGGGGCTCGCAGAGGTAGATCCCTTGCCAGGTTCCGAGGTTGAAGCGCCCGTTCGATACCGGGAGCGTGAGCCCGGTACCAAGCAGCGAGCTCTTGGCATGCGCCGGCATGTCGTCCGGGCCTTCCAGGGTGTGCTGGTACTCGGGGCGGTTATCCGGCACCAGGGCGTTGAAGATCGTTTCCAAGTCGCGCCGTACGTCGGGAGAGGCGTTCTCGTTCAGGGTAAGTCCGGCCGAGGTGTGCTTCAGGAACACGTGAGCGATACCGCTTGTGACCGTTCGCAGTGCGGGGATACCGTTTTCGATCTCAGAGGTGATAAGATGGAACCCTCGAGACCTCGGTGAGAGTTTCAGTTCGTGTTGGCTGACCTGCATGGGGCGTATCCTATGCAGATCGGCCTTCAATCGCAAGCCTGTCGATATAAGGAGCGCGGCGTGGAGATAGAACCGGCCCGGCATCAGCCCAAAGAGCTCTACAAACTGCTGATCGCGTGCGTGGTGCCCCGTCCGATAGCCTGGATCACAACGGTAGGACCGCAAGGCGCCGTCAATCTGGCGCCGTTCAGCTTCTTCAACGCAGTCTGCTCGAGCCCGCCGACGGTGTCGGTTGCGTTCAGCTACAACCCCGACACGGCCGACCACTGCAAGGACACGCTTGTTAACCTGCGTCGCACGCAGGAGTTCGTCGTAAACGTGGTCGCCGAACCGAACGAAACCGCGATGAACGCCAGCTCGGCTGATTACCCCCGTGGAGTCTCGGAAACCGAAGCGCTGGAGCTCGAGACGATGCCGGCCAAACGCGTGGCTACGCCGCGTCTGGCGGTGGCGCCGATAGCACTTGAATGCGTTCCGGTGCGCGAAGTACCGGTGGGTGAGGGGCCGGGGAGCGCCACGCTGGTTTTGGCCGAGGTTGTGCATCTCACGGTCCGCGACGAGCTGATCGATGAGCGCATGCGGATTGACCTTGACACGCTGCGCCCTATCGGCCGCCTGGCCGGCAACCGGTACTGCTACGTGCGTGAGATCTTCGAGATCGAGCGCCCGCGCCACCGGGCCGCGACGCGTTAGACTTCGAGCGTCACATCAGTCCCGAGTAGCGTCGCTTGACCACACTGGAGCAGACAAAATCGATTGCGGTGACGAAATCAAACACCGGGAGGCCGAACGCCTCGTGGACGGCTGCTCCGTAGGGAGGAAGCAGGCTGCATTCGAGCAGGATTGCGCCGAGCTCGGGGTCACGGCGTAGCAGCCCGTCCACCGCGGTGACGACTTCGCGCTCTACCAGCTCGGTGTCGAGCGTATCAGCGGTCTCGTGTACCGCGACCGGCGCAAAGTGTTCGGCGTGTTCCAGTCCGGCAACCACAACGCGGTCGCTCGCGCTCACCCCGGCGCACTGCAGCAGCTCGCCGGTGAGGGAGCCGGCGTTGGCGGTCACCACCCCGATGCGGCGCTCGGGGCCGATGATCGTGCTGATAAACGGAATCTGGATCAGGCTCGACATCATCACCGGTACGCCCAACTCACGCGCGAGGTCCTGCTGATAGAGCGCCATGAAGCCGCAATCGCTGGTGACGGCGCGTACGCCGTTCCGCACGAGTGAGCGGGCGCCGGCGAGCACCGCCTCGTACAAGGTACGGTCGTGCCGGAAAAGACGGGCCGGCGTCAAACCTTCGACGCGTTGGAAGCGCACCGGGTATGAGTATGTTGTAGCGTTCGCCACGTCTCCGGGAACGAACGGGCAGTGATCCTGATCGAGCAGCAGAATGCCGATCGGCTCGCCGTAACTCACCTGCCCGTGGCGTGCTCTGTAGACCATGAACTATCCTCCGGAAAAGGCAGCCGGATCCTTGCCCGCCGCCTGTAGGACCTCTAAGCTGTCGTGCATAGACTGTACCACCGATCGGGTATTTCCCACCAGCGGCCGGCCGGCGCGGAGGCGCGGGCGCCGCAATGCCGAAGCATGATCCTGTGTGACCGTTGCACCGGTATGGTAAGATGCCGGGCATGGACGCGCAGGCAAACCCTGATCAGCTCTCGTTTCGCGAAGGTCTCAGACCGGTGTTCTTTGTTGTCGCGGTGTTCGTGTTCGGCATGCTCGGACGCTCGATTCTGTCCCCGCTCCTGCCGCCTATCCGTGAGGCATTCGACGTTTCGCACGCGCGCGCCGCGCAGCTGTTCATCGTGCTCAGCCTCGGCTACGGCGCAGCGATGCTGCTTTCGGGGTTTGTCTCCTCGCGTTTGACTCACCGGCGCACGATCGTGCTTTCGGGCTGTGTGATGAGCGTTGCGCTGGCGTTGATGGCGGTTTCTCCAATGTTGGGGGTGTTTCGTGTGGGAGTCGCGATCCTGGGCGCGGGGTTCGGGCTGTATCCGCCGTCGGGTATCTCCACCGTCACCGATCTCGTGCGGCCGGCTGACTGGCAGAAGGCGCTTTCGATCCACGAACTCGGTCCCCATCTGGGAATGATCGGCGCTCCTCTGTACGCGAACGTGCTCCTGATGGCAACCGGATGGCGCGTTGCACTGGGCGTGCTTGCCGTGATGCTCCTGGCGGTAGCCTGGGCGTTCTCACGGGGCGTGCCGCCGCGAGAACGCTACGGCGAGGCTCCGACGGTCCGCACGCTCGTGCCGATCCTGACGAAGCCGCGATTCTGGATCCTGGTGCTCTTGTTCGGTATAGCCCTCGGCAGTACCGACGGCATCTACCTGATGATTCCGTCGTTCCTCGTCAGCGAAGCCGGGTTTTCGCTTGTGGCTGCCAACAACATCTTCGGGGTCTCCCGGTTCCTGCCGGTCGCAGCGCTGATGTCCGCGGTCTTCATCGTGGACCGGATCGGAAGGCGGACGGCTATGTTCGTCGCGCTGTTCGGGACCGGGCTTGCAGTGTTGCTGATCGGGCTTTCGAGCGGCGTGCCGCTTATCGTCGCGGTCTTTCTGCAGCCGAGCATCGGCGCGCTGTTCTTTCCCGCCGGGTTTGCCACCTTATCGGCGGTGGCGCCGCCGCGGTCACGCAACGTCGCGGTTTCGGTGGCGTTGCCGTTTTCGGCGCTCATCGGAATCGGGCTGATCCCTGCGTGGCTGGGCCTCATGAGCGACCTGGCCGGTTTTCGCGAAGGATTCGTGCTCGTCGGTGCGGTGATTGCAGCCGGGGCGGTGCTCGCGGTTGCACTCGGTCGCGTGAACGATTCGTGAGAGGGGTGCACCGCAGACAGAAATGCGCAGCGTAGGCGCGTTTGCTCACCGCAGGCGCGTTTGTCTCCGGTGAGGATCGGTGGTAGGATGGGCGTCGCCGGTCTTTCCGGTAACTGAGTCATAAGGAGTGCGCTATGCAGCTGAGTAAGGAAACCGAGAAACTGCTCCTCGAGGCCTCGCGTCCCGGGAAATGGGTGCCCGACGAGTACGATGTGAGCCTGGGCGATATCATGGTCGACTGGCGTCAGGCCGAGCACGCCGACATCGGCATAGTCGGCATCCCATTTGACACCGCGGTGACCGGCCGGCGCGGCTGCCGGTTCGGACCTGACAGCATCAGAAACGCGCTTGTATTCTCGGACGTATACGAGCCCGGTCTCGATATCGATCTCTCGCGCGACTTCACCGTGACCGACTTCGGAAACATCGATGTGCTGGTTACCGATGTACTCGGAACGCACGCGCGCGTGGAGCAGGTCGTCACCGAGATATTCAAGACCGGTGTGACTCCGGTCATCATCGGCGGAGATCACTCGCTCGCCTATCCCGACGTCTGCGGGTTGCTCAACAGCGTCGAGGGCGATGTGGGGGTGATCAATATCGATGCGCACCTCGATGTGCGGGTATCGCATCACGGCGAGGTCTCGAGCGGTACTCCGTTCAGAAGGCTGCTTGAGCGTGCGGAGAAACCGCTCAAACCGCAGCACTTCGTTGAGCTGGGAACAAACGGGTGGCTGAACTCGCGCTACTACATGGACTACTGCCGGGAGATGGGGATTCGCGTGATCCCGTGCCGGGAGGTTCACACACGCGGGATCGCGGCTACCGTCAACGAGGCGCTAGAGCGTGTCAGCGACGGAACCGATGCCGTGTTCCTGAGCTTTGATATCGATGCGCTGGACCTTGCCCACGTGCCCGGGACCAACGTGCCGGGAGTCGGCGGGCTGAGCTCGCATCAGGCGCTCGAAGCGGTCTGGATGATCGGCCGGCATCCGCTGTGCCGCGGGATAGACCTGGTGGAGGTGGCGCCGGCGCTCGATGCCGCGGGAGTGAGCTCGATGATGGCGAGCGCCCTCCTGATGCAGTTCATGGGTGCGACGAAGAAGCGCCGCGGCGGATGAGCGAATCTCGGGCGCTCCGGCCGGCTCGCTGCAGTCCGAACCGGCCCTGGGGGAGTTGAACGCAATGGACTCTGGAAACGTCGGTCCGCTGTCCGCGGACGAGTTACAAGCCTTCCTGCAGCGTTTGCTCGAAGCGGCGGGCGCCGGCACGCATCCGGCCGCGTGTGCGGCCGAGATCTTCGTCGAAGCCGACTGCAAAGGGGTCGGCGGGCAGGGGTCGGACTATATCTACTACGTGATCGATAGTCTCAGACGAGGCTTGATCGACGGGACGGCCGAGGCGGTTCTCGTGCGCGAGAGTGAAGCGAGCGCCCTGATCGACGGCCGGCGGGGACTCGGGCAGCAGGCCGCCCTCATGGCGGTGGAGACCGTCAGCGACAAAGCCGCGAGGTGCGGAAGCGCGACCGTGCTGGTGCGCAACTCCACCGATATCTTCATGATCGGAGCCTACGCCGAGCGCATCGCGCGCCGGGGCATGGTCGGGATGGTCATGACCTCGGGTCCTCCACTGGTGCACCCGCCCGGTGGGGTGGAGCGGCTCCTCAGCACCAACCCGCTCGCGGTCGCGGTTCCCCGGGGCGAGGAGGCCCCGCTGCTGATCGACATGGCGACGAGCGCAGTGTCGAGCTCACGAGCCCGCCGCGCGGCGTATCGCGGCGAGCGGCTTCCCGCCGGGAGCGGGATCGGCGCTGACGGCCGTCCGGCGACCGACGCCGCAGCTGTGCGCAAAGGAGCGCTCAGTACGCTCGGCGGGTACAAGGGGTTCGGGCTATCGCTCTGTGTGGCACTGTTGTGTGGACCGCTGAGCGGGAGCGGCGTGGGACCGGACCTCGGGGGGTGGCAGGCGGAAGGTGAAACACAGACGCAGGGGCACCACTTTCACGCGCTCGATCCCGCCTGGTTCGGCGATGCCGAACAGTTCCGCACCCGCACCGAACGGTACCTGCAGACCATCAAGCGCTCGCAGCGCGCCGAAGGCGTCTCTGAGATCAGGTTGCCCGGTGAGCGGGGGTTCGCGGCGCAGCACGAGGCGCAACGCAGCGGTGTGCGTTTGATGAGCGAAACCTGGGAGATGCTGTGCCGCTACGCGCGCGAGCTGGATGTCCCGATACCGGAGCTGCCATGATCGATATCAAACGTTTGTGGAGCGACATTGAAGCGGTCGCCGCGATCGGCCGGCGGCCGGAAGGCGGGGTCTCGCGAGGGGCGTTTTCGCCGCAGGAACAACAAGCGCGCACATACCTCGTCGAGCGTATGCGCGAGTGCGGGCTCGAGGTAGTGACCGACGCAGCCGGTAACATCTTTGGACGGCTGGACGGCGAAGGTGTCGGCGAAGGGGCTGCAGTGATTGCCGGGTCGCATATCGACAGCGTAGAGGGCGGCGGCGACTACGACGGGGTGCTCGGGGTGTTCGGGGCGCTTGAGTGTCTGCGCACGCTGCGGGATCGCAAGGCGCGCCTGCGGCGGCCGGTCGAGGTTGCGGCGTTCGCCGACGAGGAGGAGCGTTTCTATGGGTTTCTCGGAAGCTACGCTTTTACCGGCCGCCTGGGGTATTCCGAGATCGCCGAAGTAACGGACGCCGACGGTGTTCGGCTCGTCGATGCAATGCAGGCGCTCGGGCTCGACGCGTCTGCAATCGCAGGCGCGCGACGACCGGCCGAGGAGATTCACGCGTTCGTCGAGCTTCACATCGAGCAGGGACCGATCCTTGATCGCGAAGGGCTCTCGATTGGGGTCGTCGACCGGGTGAAAGGCAACTATCGTTTTAACCTGCGGGTTGAGGGGCGTTCCGATCATGCCGGGGCGCCGCCTGAGGGGCGTTGTGACGCGTTCATGCTGCTGCACCGGTTGATCGCGCGCCAGCTGAGCCGGCAGGCCGAGAGCGGTGATCCGGAGCTGAGCTGCACGATCGGGCGAGTTGCAGTCGAGCCGAATATCGAAACGGTGCAGCCGGGGGTAGCCGAGTGTTCGTTCGACCTGCGCTCGAGCGTCCCGGAGGTCCTGCGGGACGCGCAGGCCGAGCTCGAGCGTGCCGCTGAGGAGTTGGCTGAGGAGCATGGGGCGGCGATCCGGATCTCGAGCATTCTTCGCGAAGAGCCTCTGCAGTTCGATGCAGCCGTCGTGGCGGCAATCGATGCTGCTGCCGGCGAGCTCGGTTACGCGCGCCGATTCATCGCCAGCGGCGCGGGGCACGATGCGCAGGTGATCGGTCGATACGTTCCCGCTGCGATGATCTTTGTTTCGAGCGTCGACGGCAGGAGCCACTGTCCGGAAGAGCTCACCCGCCGTGAGGATATCGAACGCGGAGTGAATGTGCTCTATCGTACGCTTGTCGCGCTGGCCGGCTAACGCACCCCTGCAGGACGGTGCAGACAGAACCGGCCGAGCTTGCGATTTCCGCAATCATCGGTTATGGTCTTACGTACTTCCGCTTAACCTGACAACGCAAGTCGTGTAGTCTACCAGGACAAGGCGGAACTGGTTCTGATGCTCATAGCACTCGTAGGAATTGATCATGAGACCTCACCCCCGGCGCTGCGCGAGCGCGCCGCCGTGGCGCGGCAGGCGCTGCCGAGCGCCCTGGCAGAGCTGCATGCCCTGCCGGACGTTGAGGCGTGTGCGATACTCAGTACCTGTAATCGCATCGAGCTGTACGCGGTGCTGCGCGAGCACGCATCCGGCATGGAAGCGCTCAGCGGCTTTCTGGCCGAGCGTGCCGGCGTCTCAACCGCTGAGCTCGCGTCGCACCGCTATATCAAAACGCGTACCCATGCCGCGCGGCACCTGTTTCGTGTGGCAGCCGGGCTGGAATCGATGGTGCTCGGCGAAGACCAGATCCTTGCGCAGGTCAAAGAGGCCTACGCGGCGGTACTCTCGGCACAATGCGGCAATGCGGTGCTCCACGAGCTTTTCCTGCGCGCCATTCATGCCGGCAAGCGGGTGCGCTCTGAAACCGGGATCGGCAGGCATCCCACCTCGCTGAGCTCGCTTGCGGTGGAGCTCTGCACCGCTGAGCTGGGCGGGCTGCATGGCCGGCACGTGGTGGTACT